>NZ_MCUF01000022.1:0-97968 GCF_002873615.1 Shewanella sp. 10N.286.51.B7 | reverse complement strand
AATTTGCTTGGTGACAATAGCATTGTGGTACCACCTGATCCCATCCCGAACTCAGTAGTGAAACGCAATCGCGCCGATGATAGTGTGGGGTCTCCCCATGTGAAAGTAGGTCATCGCCAAGCGCCTAATTTCTCTTAATTGAGAGCAGATAGCCCGTTACTCACGTAACGGGCTTTTTTGTGTCTGGAATTTGAGTGAACTATCTAGCGGCTTATGGAAACAGATAGTGTGGTCGATATGCCCATGTACCCTTACAAGGATAGTAAATATAGGTCATCGCCAAGCGCACTATATCTTTAAAATTAGTGCCTCTTAATTGAGAGCAGACAGCCCGTTACTCACGTAACGGGCTTTTTTATGTCTAAAATTAGAGGTGCCAGTTATTAGGAGTAAGGAATGTGGTCGGTATACCCATGTCTCCATACAAGGATAATAAAAGTAAGTCATTATTAAGCGCTTAATTTCTATTTACAGTGAGCCCGTTGCTTAGGTCGTGATCTTTTTGTGTCAGGAGTTTGAGTCTACTTGTTAGTAGGTTAGGCGAATCGATAGTGTGGATAAATGCTCATGTGGTTTAATAACACTAACAAACCAAGCGTCTGGCCTTTCTTTATTGAGAGCAGATAACCTTTATTGAATAACTGACTCGATAGTGGTTGTAACTTGGGGGTAAAGAATTATTAGAGGTCATTCTCTATTGCTATGAGTCTATTTGTGTCAGTTTTAGACAAGGTGACTATTTAATCTTTGAGATATTGTCTTGTTTAAACCATTCTAGATGCGTGGAGTAACAGAGAGATATTAGTCTTTATTTATCAGACAAATGAACTAAGTTAACCAGAAAAGGCTTTTATGGTTGTTGATTCAAGTCGTCTTTAGTATGTTACCAAAGCGACATATTCTTATTAATAATTAGTGGTGTGATTTTGCCAAAACGACCTTCTTTTTCACTATCTTTTTTAGTGCCATTTTTCTTATGCTCATTGTACTTATTATTAGTCAGTGGCGAGTTTTATTATGAAAAAGAAGAGTTACGTGCAGAGCTTGCTAACAATGAGTCGAAACAAATCCAAAAGGACTTGTTTCGAATGATCCATGTGGTTGAGTCTGCATTAGCGATACAAGATATTTCTAGGATAGAACAAGAGGTTTCTCTAATCTCCACAGATAGCAATATGATGGTTTATGTCATATTGGATGCATCAAGTCGGATTAAGTTTGCTAATCATGTGATTTGGCGAGAGAGTGATGCCAAAAACGTTATTGAAGGATACTCTGATGAGCTGCATCAACAAGTTGTTGCTGCTGAAACCGCCTATTTTAATATCAACTATAATCGCCTCTCTATTCAAGCTTATTACCCTGTTAATACTGATGCAAAATACAGCTACTCCAGCGCAGTTGATGTTATTTACCTTGAATATGATATTTCTTCGTTAATTGCAGACGCATCAGATCAACTACAAAAAAGATTTATTTATATTTGGGGGGTTGGTGGATTATTAGTGATCTTCTTTTGTTGGGCTTTATATTGGTTGTTAGTTCGCCCTATTAAACTACTTACAAAACGCGCTAATAACGTTCTTCAATCTAAATCAGATAAAACCAGAATTAATTGCTTAGTCGAAGAGGTCTATAACTTAGGTGAGTCACTACTTAAAGTTGAAAAGCACCTGCTTGATAACAATCTTAAAGTTTCTAATTCAGAGCAGCGTTGGTTATATTCGGTTGGTGCCAATAATACCGGCATATGGGACTGGAATACTGAAACTAATGATGTGTTTATGTCTGATCTCTGGAAAGAAATATTAGGCTATAAACCCGAAGAAATAACCAATTGTTACGACTCATGGGAAACACGTTTACACCCTGACGAAAAGAATACCGTGCTTAGAGCGATAGAGAATTGCTTGTCAGGAAAAACGACACATTATGAAAGCGTTCATCAATTGATGAATAAGGCTGGCGAGTTTATTTGGGTGCTCGATAGAGGTCAAGTCATTCAATGGGGGGAGCAAGGTAAGCCAATAAGAATGATTGGTTCAATTACTGATGTTACCTTAGAACTTAAAAACCAGAAGATTACAGTAGAAAGACAAAGCCATGTGGGTGTATCGGATATTATCGATCGAGAGGCACTTGCAAATGAACTGTTTGATTTACAGGCATATGCACGTAAGTCAGATCAATATTGCACCATGTTACTTATTAATATGAGTAATATTAAATTAGTCAACGAGGCTGTAGGCGAGCAGCTTGGTGACAGATTACTAATGCAAATTTCAGCTAGATTAGCAGGGGCTTTTTCAGGCAGTTGCTTACTGAGCCGTTTAGGCGATGATGAATTTGTTATTGCAGCAAAAAACTTAGGCAGCAATTTAGAGCATGCCAATAAACGGGCGTTATCGTTAGCAAGCGAAGTTCGTCAAGTTGTTGGTAGAAGCTTTACCTTATCTGGTCAAACAGTATCAGTGTTCACCAAAGTCGGTATGGTGGTATTTGATGGTAAAGAGTCCTTAGAGCCTACTCAGCTATTATCTAGAGCAGATAAAGCCCTTGGTAAAGCGATTGAAAGCCAAACCAATACCTGTGTATTGCATAGCTTGCAACTTGATGGCAGCCATCATGAGCCACAAAAGTTACAACAAGAATTAAAGAAAGCGATTAAACAGAAGCAGGTGTCTTTGGTATATCAACCTGTTGTTGATATCGAAGGTAATACAGAAAGTGTTGAAGTCTTGATGCGGTGGTATCATCCTGAGTTTGGCTTTATTAGTCCGAAGCAGTTTATCCCCGTCGCTGAGTTATCTAATTCAATTTTTGAATTAGAACTGTGGATGCTTGATGAAGTGTGTCTGTTTATTCAAAGCTTGCAAAGGACAGCAATTACATGTCCATGTTTTTCTATTAATATCTCCTCAAGACACTTCCATCAGGACATGTTTGTTCAAGTGATCCAGGAAAGGATAAAGCAGCATGGTATCGAGCCTAAATTAATCCAATTGGAATTGTCTGAAGATATCTTTTCTATAAACGCAGAAACCGCTAAGAATAAAATTTTAACCTTACAACGTGTAGGTATTCGCATTGCACTAGATGATTTTGGTTCGGGTTTGTGTCCATTACATCGTTTGCACGGATTACACTTTTCTCAAGTTAAATTTGCCGCAAACTACATTGTTGATATTGCAGTGTCTGAAGAGTCTAGAAATATTTTTACTTCGCTGATAAATCTCACGAACCAACTTAATTACCCTGTCGTCGTTAAGCAAATAGAAGATCGTCAACAACTGACGGCCTTAAGTCAGCTGAAGAGTAATCTATTTCAAGGCTATGTGATTAGCCGTCCGTTATCACAACAAGATATAAAGCACCTACTTGAGTCTGAATTAACATTAAGTGTGGTGTGGAAGGTGCCTTTCAATTAAAGATTAGCCATTAAGGAGTGACTCTGTATCAATACTGATCAAGGAAGGTCACTAATGCTCGTAAAGCTTGATTGCGAGCATCATCTGCTTCAATAAACACTTCATGCTGACAATTGTTGATTCTGCGAATTTGACAGTACTTATTCTCAGCTCTATTTTGTGCCGCATTATCTACAATAGCATCGTCCATAGCCTGTAAAACCAGAATTGGCTTAATGCTAAGTGCTGCTGCTTTTATTGCTCTGTCCGCAGCGTCCATCGCTTCTATTAGCCAACGATTGGTTGGTGAACCAAGTTGTATTTCAGGATCTTGTTGAAACACATTTAAGATCATCTGATATCGATTAGGGCTATTGGTAAGATGATTTTTTTCAAAAACTACCGGCTGATAATCGGTACCGCCTAAAACATAATTCGGTTGTTTATTTGGCTGCTTGTCACTAGAGGTATCCAATAAAGCGGCGAGTGAGCGAATGAAAGCTTTGTTAAATGGTAGTTTTATACCGTACATTGGGGCTGAAAATACCGCAGCATTAAATGTCGCTGGATATTGCTCCATATAGAGAGTGCCAATGGTTCCGCCCATTGAGTGCCCAACAAGATATAAATCGTTATGATCGTTGGGTTTGACTATCTGTTCAATAAAGTCATTTAGGTCATTAATGTAGGTTTGAAACTTATCAATGTGCCCTTGATGAGGGTTGATAGTTGTTCTTGATGATAACCCTTGGCCCCGATGGTCTAAAATGTAAAGGCTGTATCCCTGCTGATAGAGATCAAACATTAACTCTTTATATTTAAGATAGCTTTCTACACGTCCGCTACTGATGACAATGGCTTTATCGTTATCAGGGTGTTGAATGTAAGCATATGCTAAGGAGATACTGTCTTTGGTTAATGTTGATTGAGTGACGGTTTGCCAGAATTGCTGTTGCTCATTATTGTTTAGTTGATGTTCTGACGAAAAAAGCACAATACTCACCTTTATTAGTAACGACCAAATTGAAATCATATATCGAAGATGAGAGCAGTGTAGCAAACTAATTTGTGCAGTTTTAGCGAAAGCGTAATACAAAGATATTTGAATTGAAAATGTTGGCTGAAAACACATTTAGCCAACATTTTTAAACGATTATTTTATGATTGAGCAGATTTTTGTTCTTGAATAAACTCATCCACTTTTTGTTCGAGAATATCCATTGTGACAGAGCCATTTTCTAATAAAGCATCGTGAAATAGGCGAATATCAAAATCTTCACCAAGTTCTGATTCTGCTTTAGTGCGTAATCGCTTAATCGTTAGCTCACCAATCTTGTATGATAGTGCCTGTCCAGGCCATGAAATATAGCGATCGATTTCAGTGGTGACATTGTGCATTGATAATGCAGTATTGCTGGCCATGAACTCAATGGCTTTATCTCGACTCCAGTCCTGAGTATGCATGCCAGTATCGACAACCAATCTAGCAGCACGCCACATTTCGTAAGTTAATCGGCCGAAATTACTGTAAGGGTCTTGGTAGAAGCCCGCTTCTAACCCTAAATACTCTGAATATAACCCCCATCCTTCACCGAAAGCTGAAATATAGCTATAGCGTCTAAAGTTGGGTAGGTCGGTCAACTCTTTATTGAGAGAAATTTGTAAATGATGGCCAGGTACAGCTTCATGTAAGGTGAGTGCTTCCATTTCATAAAGTGGGCGTTTATCTAGTGCATAAGTATTTACCCAGTAAAAGCCTGCTTCATCATCTCGATTTGAACCAGAATAACGTCCGGTGGTGTATTTCGGGGCTATTTCAGCAGGAACGGGTTTGATCCCGTAAGGTGTTCTCGGAAGCGTAGCAAAATATTGAGGCAAAATAGCGTCTGCTTTTTTAGCGATATAAGCCGCTTCCTTAAGCAGCTCTTCTGCAGTTTTAGGGTAAAACTGAGGATCTGTGCGTAAGAAATGTAAAAATTCAGGGAAGGTTCCTTTAAATTCTACATCAGTTATCACTTGCTCCATTTCTGCTCGAATTCTAGCGACCTCTTTTAAACCAAGTTGATGAACCTCATCCGCAGTCATATTAAGCGTGGTGTAGTATTCCACTCTGTTTTGGTAGAAGGCGTCACCATTAGGCATATCTTTTGCGGCAATAGAAGTGCGCGCGTTAGGGATATACTCTTCGGTCATAAAGTCATAAAACTGTTGATAAAGGGGGAGCACTTGTTGTGAAATAACTTGCTTACCTTTGGTTTCAAAGTCGACTTTTTGAGCTTCAGTGAAGTGGTCTGGAAAGTCGGCAAAAGGTTTGTAATAGCCACTGTCTTCAACACTGACAATATAAGCACTGATACTGTCTTCAAATCCATTTAGTGTCACTTTTGCAGGAGTGATACCACTACTCAGCCCTTGTTTTAACCAAAATGTCTGTTGAGCAAAGTATTTCGGCAATGCGGTCATTTTATCTAAGTAGTTCTGATAATCCTCTGCTGTATTCAGTCGAGCATTTGCCATTGAGGCGACATAGGCATGAAAACCACTTTCAGCCGTTATAGGTAAGTAATGATCTTTGTAAGTGTACATATCGACACTGTTTTGCAATTGATATTGCAAAAGCTGAGCGTTAATTTTATCTGTTTTAGATAGTTTGTCTTTGTCCAACTGTTTTAAAGACGACAATAATGCTTTTTGACGTAAGTTTTTTTCAGCTAAGATTTCAGGAGATAAATCCGCAAGCAGCGCTGCTTTTGACTCATCGCCTAATGAGTAGGCCAATTGAGGTGAATAATCTACGTAAACTTGCCATGCATTATCTATAATTGTCTTTAGACTCATATCCTCAACAGTTGCCGCTTTTACTTCTTGCGGTTTATCGACGGTAGTTTCTGCTTTTTTAGTGTCGCCAAGATAATATTGAGCTTTTGACCCTGTGGTCATTTTACAGCCAGTAATAGCGAGCATGATAATCGCAGGCAAAATGAGCTTACGCATGTGAATTCCTTTATCGACAATAATTTACAAGAATAAATTACAAGTTAAATGACTAGCTAACAACATACCAATTCCGCATAAACCACGCTAGCGGAATCAGCGGAAATAATTGTTACTGATTATGCAGTTTAGGCGATAAAAACGTCACCTTTTTGTTGGGGCATGTTAAACTTCGCAGTGCTAGATGTTCATAAAACAAAAAACACATTTAGCTCAGAAAATTAATAGGGGTTAATAATGATCAATACATCCATTCCATTAGTTGATTTACACCGTCATTTAGATGGCAATGTTAGAGTCAAAACCATTTGGGAACTCGGACATCAGCATGGAATTAAGCTGCCAGCAGACTCGTTAGAAGCACTTGCACCTTTTGTGCAAATTCAGGGCAAGGAAAACAGCTTAGTCGCTTTTTTAAAAAAGCTAGATTGGATGGTCGCAGTATTGGCAGACTTGGATGCAGTTAAGCGTGTTGCCTATGAAAACGTAGCAGATGCGGCTATTTCAGGTTTAGATTATGCTGAGTTACGTTTTAGCCCGTATTACATGGCAATGAACCATAACTTACCGATTGAAGGCGTCGTAGAAGCCGTTATTGATGGGGTTAAAGCTGGCATGAAAGAACATGCTGTTAAGGTTAACCTTATCGGGATTATGTCGCGTTCATTTGGGCAAGAGAAATGTCGATTAGAGCTTGAAGGGCTTTTAGCACACCGAGATGCTTTGGTGGGCATGGATTTAGCGGGTGACGAACTAGGTTTCCCTGGCGACTTGTTTAATGATCACTTTAAGCGAGTACGTGATGCTGGCTTACAAATTACCGCTCATGCTGGTGAAGCCGCTGGAAGTGAGAGTATGTGGCAAGCGATTCAAGAGTTAGGTGCAACACGTATTGGTCACGGTGTGAATGCGATACATGACCCTAAGATGATGGAATATTTGGCAAAGCACTCTATTGGAATTGAATCATGCCCAACCAGTAACTTACATACCTCTACAGTTGCTGATTACGCTTCACATCCATTTAATCAGTTTCTAGATGCTGGTGTATTAATTGGTTTAAATACCGATGATCCTGGTGTGAGCAACATTGATATTCAACATGAGTATCGTATCGCTAAATCTGAACTTCACCTGTCAAATGATCAGATTAGCCAAGTGCAGCGCAATGGTGTTGAGATGGCATTTTTGTCTGATAGTGAGCGCAAAGCTTTATACGCTTCAAAATTATAAATGGTCAAATAACACCATTTTTAAGCAATGAATAAAACAAAAAACCGCTGAAATTCAGCGGTTTTTTATTATCGTGAATTTAATATTCAACAATTATTAAATCACACGAGAGAACTGTTGTTGACGTGCCTTTTGACGGTAATACACGTCAAAGCACATACAAATATTACGAATTAACAAACGACCAGTAGGGCTAATCGTTAGTTTGCGATCAGTAATATCAACAAGTTTGTCATCGATGAAAGTTTGTAGAAGTTTTAAATCTTCTGCAAAGTATTCTTCAAAGTTAATATCAAATTGTTGCTCAATCTTAGTCAGATCTAAATCGAAATGACAAATCATTTGCTTAATCACCACACGACGAATTTCATCATCACGATTTAAGCTACAACCTTTCCATAAGGCATGACCTGCTTCATCAATTGACTCATAGTAAGGACGGATGTCTTTTTGGTTTTGTGCGTAGCAATCGCCAATTTGGCTGATTGAAGAGACACCTAAACCTAGTAAGTCACACTCTTCTTGGGTGGTATAACCCTGGAAGTTACGGTGTAATTTACCCGCATTTTGTAACTTTGATAGCTCATCATCTGGCTTTGCAAAATGGTCCATACCAATGAATTGGTAACCTGCACCAGTAAGCGACTCAATTGTTTGATGCAACATATCAAGCTTTTGCTGTGGCGAAGCCATATCTTCATCTTTAATTTTACGCTGAGCGGCAAAACGCGATGGTAAATGCGCGTAATTAAAGATTGATAAGCGGTCTGGAGAAAGCTCAATGACACGTTTAATGGTTTCAGCAAACGTTTCTGGCGTTTGATGTGGTAAACCGTAAATTAAATCGGCATTGGTCGATACAAAGCCCATGTCTTTTGCTTTTGCCATTAAGTCAAAAATGAATTGTTCATCTTGCTCACGGTTTACAGCAACTTGTACTTTCTTATTAAAGTCCTGAACACCAATCGAAATACGGTTAAAACCAGCTTCTTTTAAGGTATCAAGCATGGTTAGCTCGATTTCACGCGGATCAACCTCAATCGAGAATTCACCTTCATCAGCAAAGTTAAAGTGATTTTTGATTAATGAAGATAAGGTGAGAATTTGTTCTGGGTTTAAGAATGTCGGTGTACCGCCACCCCAATGCATTTGAGTCACTGTGTAGTTTTTGAATAGAGGAGCACGTTTTACAATTTCGCTCGCAAGGTATTCGATGTACTGATCCGCTTTATGAGCATGACGAGTAATGACTTTATTACATCCACAGTAATAACAAAGCTTGGCGCAGAAAGGAATGTGAATATATAAAGACAGCTTGTCGCTTTTACTGGTTTCAATTGCAGAGAGTAGGTTTTGCTCAGTGAAACTATCGTCAAACTCTAGCGCCGTAGGGTACG
The DNA here is from genome assembly GCF_002873615.1 of Shewanella sp. 10N.286.51.B7. Classification (NCBI taxonomy): domain Bacteria; kingdom Pseudomonadati; phylum Pseudomonadota; class Gammaproteobacteria; order Alteromonadales; family Shewanellaceae; genus Shewanella; species Shewanella sp. 10N.286.51.B7. Next base: position 88,937 of record NZ_MCUF01000022.1, on the reverse strand, counting down.
ACGTATAGCGTGGACCACTGTAGTTATATTTTTCGATCATTGACTGATCCCAACTTATTTGTGTGGGCTGCTTCAAGGCACGTTCTCCGAGTAAATTAGCAATAGACGAAGTATGCAGCGATCTTAGACAAAAAACCTTGAACTACGTTGTAAATTTGAAATTTGATGTTGCTAGAAAGACGGTATTTAGTCTGAAATCTGTGAAGTTTTGTGAAATTGTGGGATGGCTCACAGCTTAGAAAGAAAGGTTAGGGCAGCAAATGGCCTGCTTATTAACGTGTTGATAATAATCAAGGCCATCTTAAATGCTGATTACTGTGTCTTAGTGAATGAAATGGAACTGGGTAATTTTCTGTGCATCCTCAGTTAACCCTTGTTCTAGCTTAGCTTCTGATTTCATACGCGCTAAATCTAACTTCATTCGTTGTTGTTTCTCGAGTGACTTACGGGCTTCTTTTATTGGGTGGGCTTTAATGCAGTCATAATGCTCAAAGATATGTGGGAACTCTACAGCCATCTGTTCAGACATTGATAAAGCTTCAAATAGCTTAGCAATGCGCATGACTCCTTCAGAAGGTTCACATCGCTCCTCTAGCATTGCTGCAGCGATGTATTTTATGTCATCTAATACTTGCTGCTTTTTCGCTTTTGCTTCATCTAAGCGTTGCTGCTTAGCTTCAACAGCGTCTTGCTGTTGTTTCTTGACCTTTAATAGCAAATAACCGGCATAAGACGCTAACAGCACAATAACGATGATGGCGAGGGCAATAACAAGGCTAGACACAATTAATCCTTAATCAAGGTAGATAAGTAACAGATAGAAAAATGGCATACCCAATGAGTATGCCATTTATTAATGATTTAAGACTGGTAGTCTTTTAATACATCAGCACCACTTTCGAAGCGCTCGTATAAATCATCATCAGAAGCAGGTTTTTTGCTAGTATTTGCTGTTTGAGCTGGAAGTTCTTCAGCATCTGAGATACCAAGTTTTTCCATCAATGCTTCCATTTTAGCAAGCTGGCTATCTAACCATTTTTGGTCATCAGCAGAAAGGTCTTTACCTTCTTCTAATAAGTCTAATAAATTATTGAATCTTGGGTCATCCTCAAGTTTCAATAATTTCTGCTCATCAGTCAGTTTAGGCTGCTTAACTTTAGCAACTGGCGCCGTTGTCTCTACTGCTTTAACCATCAATGGCACAGGTTTCTTGCTGCCATGACGAGGGTCATTACTTTTACTGGTCGTTACATGCGGTGATTGTTGCTCAATCAAGGCCTCGTTGTGACGACTGCCAGACTTATGACCGTTATCTTTCTTTCTGCTGCCAGTGACTTTACGATCAGCCTTTTTGACTCTTGGTGCTTGTGTAGGGCCGTTTTCGCCGCCCTTGCGCGATTTTTTACTACGAGCCATCAGTGATCTCATGTGGTTGTAAAAAGTTGGCTAGATAGATAATCATCCACCTTGCACTAAATCAGGATGCGCTTTATATCAGACTTTGATGTTTTTTGCATCAATACGAGCTCTTTTGCTGCAAATAATAGCTTAAATTCGCTGTTTTGTGCTAAATACTCAAAAGTTTGTTGCTGGTAAAAGCTTACGTGAGTGGGGTTGTTTTTAAAGTGCCACTTAGAAAAATGAGCTAAGTCAGTGAGTAATGAAGTGCTGATTGCTAACCAGCCGCCATTTTTTAATAAATTAGTGATCAATGACCACTCTTTGAGCGGTTGCTGAAAATGTTCCAGTACCCGATAGCAACAAATGAAGTCATATTGCTGATTAAAGATTTGTTGATCGGATTTGATAAAAGGATCGTATTGGTTAAGACGATGGCCAGCAAGTTCGATTATATCAAGACTTGCTTGGTCTAAGACTCGGCCAAAATTAAGTCCTGTTAATGGACCTTCTTGCTGTGCACTAATTTGACCAAGTAAAGGTTGGATAAACTGCACCAGTTGTTTTTGCTTAGCGGCTTTATTCGCACGGCCATAGCGCTGTAACTGTGCTGCTGGCATTAAATGTGATTGAGGGTTTGCGAAAACCAGTTGGCATTGAGGACAGCTGTAGAAGGCTCTTTTTTTATCTTGGATAAAAAACTCAGCAGTATGACTGCACAACGGGCATTTAATCATTGAAGTCAGGTATGATCCAAACAAAGGCGAAGATTATCAATCAATAACAGATTTCTTGAAAAGAAGAAATAAAAAAAGGTGGCAGTAAACTGCCACCTTGCAAAATAGTGTTTATCACACCAAATTTTTATTCCAAGTATCCATACTTGCTATGTGACTATCCCGGTCAATATCCATCTTATTTTTAGAGCTTTCCGTGCATTTTTTATTGTTATCGGTCATCAATGACCCTTTTTCTTAATCCTGTTGCCGTCCTGACCACAGCTTCCGTAGATGGTCTTCAATGACTCATCAATTTCCTAGTTGTCTTCAATGACATTAGTAAACAATCCATGTTTAAAAGTACCTTCCAGTGATAACAAGCCTCCGCAAGTGCATCCTAAGCAATTAGCTTCCTATGCCGCTACTTTAATCCTTAAAGTAGTGTCCTTATGGGGTTTTATCTCTGTTGCGTAAGGGAGTGCTATTTAAGCGAGTCGACCAATTGGTCTGTTCCTTACAAATTCTATATGACCTGGATTTCAAGCTGAAATCACGACTCTTATTATTATTAGCGAGTGGTCTTATTTATATTATTGTTATTTATTAATTTTATTCTTATATCTTAAATGTAAACGTATCCGAAATCTGTAAGATGGAATTAATATTTTTGTTCTTACAGCTGGGTTCATCTCGGTACGGGGCTATTTAACCCTAAATACGTGATCTCTGTCAAGCATGAATGTTATTAAGTTTACGTAAACGTCAACTTAGGGTTGTGAAAAAGGGTGAATAATCACCCTTTTAGCTTCATTTAAATATGAAGAAAAAATTACTTAAGACTTGAAATATATTGAGATAATACTTCAATATCACTGTCAGATAACTTTTTAGAAACATCTTGCATCATGCCATTCAGGTCGTTGTTACGATTTGTATCACGGAACTTAGTTAACTGAATTTTGATGTAATCAGCATGCTGGCCACCAATCGCTGGGAAGCCGGCAAGTTCGCCGCCTTTGCCATCTGGTCCATGACATGCCATACATGAAGTGATACCGCGAGCCATGTCGCCGCCTTTATAAAGGGCTTCACCTTCAGCTGGTACATTGGCTACATCAGCAACTGATTGTGTTTGACTTGCATAATATGCAGAAACATCTTTAATATCTTGTTCAGATAACGCTATTGACATACCAGTCATGGTAGGATCATTACGACCTTCTTTGCCGCCGCTTTTAGCTGCCGCTTGGAAATCATGTAATTGTTTTTCTAGATAAGATGCGTGCTGTCCGGCCAATTTAGGCCAAATAGGGGCAATGCTGTTACCGTCAACACCGTGACAGGCAGAACACATAACTGATTTAGTTTTACCCGCTTCCACATCACCTTCAGCGATTGCAGGCGTTGATATAGCGGCAAATACAGACAGCGCAAGAGCTAACTTTTTCATGGCGTTCCAACTTCTTGTTTAATTTATTGTCCTGAGCTTACTAGGAAGACCCGCAAGCGTGGTAAAATCTACAAACTGTGATCAGGCTAATATTTTACACGAAAATGTGGAAAAGTAAGCAAATCTTACATAATTAAGGTATTACCCCAAATTTATTGGAGCAAATCGTGTCAGAAACGCGTATAGATTTTCGAAAAACCAAGTTTTTAATTAGTGCGCCAGACATTGCGCATCTTGATCAGTATCTTCCTGGTGATACCGGTGTAGAAATTGCGTTTGCTGGGCGTTCCAATGCGGGTAAGTCTAGTGCTCTCAACGCTTTGACCGAGCAAAAAGGCTTGGCAAGAACCAGTAAAACCCCTGGTCGTACTCAACTTATCAATGTATTTGAATTAGATGAAAACCGTCGACTCGTCGATTTACCAGGTTATGGTTTTGCAAAAGTGCCATTGGCATTAAAGAACAAATGGCAAAAAGCCCTTGGTGAATATTTGCAAGAACGCACCTGTTTAAGCGGTGTAGTTGTGTTAATGGATATTCGTCATCCCCTAAAAGATTTAGATCTGCAAATGATTGAATGGGCAGTGTTAAGTGAAATACCAGTATTAGCCTTGCTGACTAAATCAGATAAGCTCGCACAAAACGTTAAAATGAAAACGGTTAACGCTGTGCGTAAAGAGTTGGCTGAGTTTGGTGACTGGGTCAAAGTAGAGCCGTTTTCATCCTTAAAAGGAACCGGTAAACCAAAAGTGTTGGGCATTCTTAACGAGTGGTGCAACCCAAGTTGGCTAACTGAAGCAGAGAAGCAAGCTGAACAAGATTCGGAATAAGAAACGATAGGCCTGCAGTCTTTTACTAACAAAAACCGTTGAGTTTATATAAATAAACTTAGCGGTTTTTTTTGTGATCAAGCTTTGTGCATTAGAGGTTTTAGTGGGAGAGTGCAGCGTTTAAACAAAAAAAAACCGACGACATATTGTCACCGGTTATAAAAAATTAGCTCTTTTGGGGAGAAGCTAAATTCAACAAGACTCAAGTGTCACCTACTCATCGATGACGCTCAATAACAATATGATAATCGTTTTTTAATCTTTTTTAAAGTATTTACTCTAAATTAAATTTTAGGCAAAAAAAAGCTCCAGCATATTAAGATGCTGGAGCGCCATAATTCGGCTTGTCACTATTTCTAGTGAAATAAAAAGGTCTGAAAGATGGAACATCTTAACCTCTGTACCCTACGCAGAGAATAATACTTCATTAGCCTTAAAATGAAAAACTGTATTTTGTAAAAATGAACAATAATGTGAAGTTTGCCACATTTGAAGGTGTATTTTTCACCTTGTTGGTGTTTTTTAGGCCTAAAAACAACAATCCCATAGTTGCAAAACTACGGGATTGTTTATTTCTTAAAGTGAAACAGCTTATTTTCCTGCTTAAAGGCAGGATCAAATGGGCATATTAATGAGCTTCATCCCAGTTATCACCAAGACCTGCTTCTGCTAATAGGGTGACATCTAAAGTGGCCGCTTGTGCCATCAATTCGCACACTTTTGCTTTAAGTGACTCAGCTTGCGCTTCTTCGACTTCAAAAACCAATTCATCGTGAACCTGCATCATCATAGTGATTTCACCATGGGTGTCATTCTTGATCCATTGATCAATATTAATCATGGCTTTTTTGATGATGTCTGCAGCCGTACCTTGCATTGGTGCGTTAATCGCTGCTCGTTCAGCAGCTTGGCGGCGCATAGCATTTCTATCCTTAATATCAGGAAGGTATAAACGTCTGCCATAGTGTGTTTCTACGTAACCAACTTCAGCCGCTAATGCACGGGTGTCTTCCATATATTTAAGGACACCAGGGTAACGGGCAAAATAAGTATCGATATAAGTTTGTGCTTCCTTACGCGGGATATCTAATTGCTTTGCTAAACCAAAGGCTGACATACCGTAAATCAAACCAAAGTTAACCGCTTTGGCACGGCGTCTTTGCTCGGTGGTCACTTCTTCAAAGTGAACACCAAATACCTCAGCTGCAGTGGCTTTATGAATATCTTTATTCTCGGCAAAGGCGGTTAATAACCCTTCGTCTTGTGAAAGGTGCGCCATAATGCGCAGCTCGATTTGAGAATAATCGGCAGCTAACACTTTACGACCTTCAGGGGCGATAAAGGCTTGTCTAATGCGGCGGCCTTCTTCAGTTCGAATTGGGATGTTTTGCAAATTTGGCTCGCTTGATGATAAACGCCCCGTGGCCGCATTCGCTTGGTGATAACTGGTATGCACACGACCCGTTTCTGAGTTCACCATTAACGGTAGCTTGTCAGTATAAGTGCTTTTAAGTTTAGACAGGCTTCTGTGCTGTAAAATCAGCTTTGGTAGTGGGTAGTCTAATGCAAGCTCAATGAGTACATCCTCAGCAGTTGACGGCGCACCTTTTGGGGTTTTTTTGATGATCGGGTATCCGAGTTTTTCAAAAAACAAAGCTTGTAACTGCTTAGGAGAGCTTAAGTTAAACTTCTCGCCAGCAATGTCATAGGCTTTGGTTTCAAGCTCATCAATCTTCTGTGCCAATTCATCACTTTGCTGACTTAGTAACATGCTATCAATTAACACACCTTGGCGTTCGATATCTGACAAGACTTGAATAAGCGGTAATTCAAGCTCATTAAATACAGACATAAGAGAAGGTTCTTTTGCTACTCTCGGCCATAGGTGCTCATGTAATCGAAGGGTGATGTCAGCATCTTCAGCAGCATAAGGGCTGGCCGTGTCTAAATCGATTTGATTAAAGGTGAGTTGTTTAGCCCCTTTACCTGCGATTTCTTCAAAACTGATATTTTTGTGGCCTAAATATTTAAGTGCCAAACCATCCATATCATGACGAGATGCTACTGAGTTAAATACGTATGATTCGAGCATCGTATCAAAACGGACACCTTTAAGTGAAACGCCTGCATTAGCAAAGATGCTGATGTCATACTTAAGGTTTTGACCCACTTTTTTGATGCTATCACTTTCTAATATAGGTCTTAATTGTTCTAGAGCGTATTCAACAGGGAGTTGTTCTGGTGCATCTAAATAATCATGGGTTAATGGCAGGTATGCGGCTTTTCCGATTTCGACAGCGAAAGAGATACCGACGAGCTTCGCTTCCATATAATTTAGGCTGGTGGTTTCAGTGTCTACAGCAATTAAGTCCGCTTTAGATAATCTAGCAACCCATTTAGCTAAATCGGCTTCAGTAAGAATCGTTTCGTATTCTGCGTCAATTGCTGGAGAGGCTGGTGGAGTGTCTTCAGTTGTTGTGCTTGAACTAGCAGCTGAAAAGCCTGATTTATTATCTAATACTTCGGCTAACCAACGTTTGAACTCCATTTCACCAAATAATTTAACCAGCTCATCACGGTTTTGCGGCTTAATTTCTAATGGTGCCCAGTCATCATCCCATTCCACATCTGTTTTGATTGTGGCGAGATCGTATGAGAGTTGCAGCATCTCTTTATTTTCTTCAATCTTTTTAGGCATGGTTTTAGAACCACGGAAAGTCACATCTAAAACGCTTTCAGGATTTGCGATAAGCTTATCGACTCCGCCTACACCCGTTAGCATTGCTAATGCCGTTTTTTCACCAACGCCAGGTAAGCCCGGAATGTTATCGGCTTTATCACCCATCATGGCAAGCAAGTCAATAATGAGTTCTGGTCCGACACCAAATTTTTCAGTGACTTCAGCTGGTCCCATTATGGTATCTGTCATGGTGTTAATTAAGGTGACATGCTCATCAACAAGTTGAGCCATATCTTTATCACCCGTACTAATAAGGGTTGCTCGACCTTCTTTACTGGCCTTAAGCGCAATAGTACCAATGACATCATCAGCTTCAACGCCTGGAATACAGATTAATGGCAAACCTAAGGCGTGAATGATGGCATGCAAAGGCTCAATTTGACTGCGTAAGTCGTCAGGCATTGGTGGGCGCTGAGCTTTATATTCGCTATACATGTCATTACGAAATGTTTTGCCCTTTGCATCGAATATAACTGCAATATGACTTGGGTTATATCGGCTCATTAAGCTACGAAGCATGTTGACTACACCGTAAACAGCACCAGTTGCTTCGCCTTTAGAATTAGTCAAATGTGGTGGTGCATAAAATGCGCGATAAAGATAAGAAGAACCATCCACAAGGACGAGTGGGTTATTGGGGATTGTTGGCATAGTCTATTTTCATGTTCAGTATTCTGAGATGGCCTTAGAATGCCACATACAAGGATTTTCGGCCACGGAAAATTAACCCTCAGCCTGTGGATAAGTCTGTGAGTGAATTAATTTATCATCTAAGGTGGTTTTAATTACGACTGGGAATAAAACTCTTAACTTTATGATTTTTTACGTTTTTTAATATTTTTGTGAGTTAAATTGTAGTTTTAAAAAATATTCCGAATATGTGGACTTTTTTAATATTCTTATTGATTTACTCGATTATTTGGTACAGTTTTTAAACCGTGAAACAAATTCGAGAAACTAAGTTAGCATGTTTTTTAATCAGATCAATAGATTTGTTTAAAAAAAGTTAAATTAATCGCTATTCAAAGGATCAGAAATGAAAAATATTGCAGTACTACTCAGTGGGTGCGGTGTTTATGATGGCGCAGAAATCCATGAATCGGTATTAACGCTATTGGCTTTATCTAAAGCAGGTGTGAACTATCAATGTTTTGCACCTGATATTGAACAAATGCACGTCGTAAATCATTTCAATGGGGAAGTTAGCGCTGAAGAAACGCGCAATGTACTTCAGGAATCTGCCCGATTAGCTCGTGGTGAAGTGAGTAATATTACCGAGCTTAATATCAGCGAATTTGACGCACTTATTGTACCTGGTGGTTTTGGGGCAGCTAAAAACCTATGTGATTTTGCCGTTGCTGGTAGCGCTAGCAAATTGCATCCTGAGGTTGAATCCTTTATTCAAGAATTTGCCTTAGCTAAAAAGCCGATGGGTTTTATGTGTATTGCGCCAGTGATGATGCCAGCTATTTTTAAAAGTGGCGTTAAAGGCACCATTGGTAATGATTCTGGTACTGCGCAAGCCTATACCGAAATGGGTGGGCAGCATGTCGATGCTACAGTGGATGATATTGTGGTTGATATGGATAATCTTGTTGTTTCAACACCGGCCTATATGTTGGCAAATTCTATTGCTGACGCAAATATAGGAATAGAAAAGTTAGTGGATCAGGTTTTAAAGATGACATAGTCAGCTTAGTAGCAATTTGGTATAAACATAAACCGCTTCAAGCACCAAACTTCAGATAAATACTGATAAATATTTATCTGAAGTTTGGTTAACTCAATTATTCATAAGCAATATGAAACGAACTATTCAAAACTCCTCAACGACGATGGCTTTTATCTCAGAGGCAACCTTTGGAGCGCTGGTATTTGGGGTTGCTTATTTTATTGTTTAACAGAGCTTTAGTGGTATTCAAGATAGCGATAATTTAGTCGTTATCTGGATAGTTTACGACTATCAAATGCCCCTTGAGCCAATCCCACAAGCAAGCCACCAATATGAGCTCCGTTCGCTATAGGCATGCCGAGTAGATCGGTAAAACCAAGTACTAACCAAATCAACATAAATGTCATGTAGCTATTTGGAATGCCGATGCCAGACTCTGGTGCACGTTGGCCCATAATCCAGGTGTAACCAACCACGGCGTATACTACGCCTGATAAACCACCGAAGTTTGGTCCAGTCATCATGTACTGGACTAAGCTGGGCAGACTGCCTGCTACAAGTAATAGAATCATCAATGGCCGAGTGCCGAGTTTGGTTTCAATTTTACCGCCTAAATACCACCACCAGAGTAAATTGAAGAGAAGATGCATCGCTGATAAATGCATCAAGCTCGGGGTGAATACGCGCCATACTTGGCTAAAGTCGCTGTTTGGCACCGCACTAAAAAATGATAATTGGCTGAAAACTTGATTAGCAAAACCAAGGTTCATTGCAGCAAAAACGGCAACACATACAAAAAAGGTAACTAAAGTGAGTGGTCCTGCTCCAGTAATGAACTGTTGAATCAGCCCTAAGGAAGAGGAACCGTAATCTAGTTTGGTTTGAGTGGAACCATTATCCCACGAGGCTTCTAAATACTTTTTCTGATATGGATTTTGTTTAAACTGTTCAAATTCATAGCGAGCTTGCTCAGCTTTATCTTGTTGATAAACGACCAATGCTACACCATGCTCATTTACGATAGGCACGCACTCAATATCTAGACCTTTTAAGTAGTCGATAAAGGCTTGTGCTGCTCTTGCGTGGGGTAGTTGGCCGATTTCAATCATGCGTGCGCTTCACTCCAAGCGGTAAAACCGCCATCAAGACTATAAACGTCATCAAAGCCTTGTTCGATAAGATACCCAGCTGCGCCTTGACTACTAATACCGTGATAACACACCACGACAAGCGGTTTATCCATATCTGCATCAGCAATAACGTTGGCAATGTTTTCATTGGTGAGATGAATAGAAGTCTCAATATGACCAGCAGCATAACTGGCCGCATCACGAATATCGACGATTTGGATATCATCAGATTCTGCTGTCATATGGATAAGTTCGTTAATTGAAAGGTGCTTGAAAGTGCTCATGCTATACCGCTGCTGTTTGAAATGAGATTAAGAAGATAACTGAAGTATCTAATAAGGGGCTGTATAGATACAACCCCTTTATTATTGCGGCAATTTATAATCGGGAATTAATCCCAGTTTAAAATCACTTTTCCTGATTGGCCCGAACGCATAGCATCAAAGCCTTGTTGGAAGTCATCAATTGCGAAATGATGAGTGATAATTGGCGATAAATCTAAACCAGATTGAATAAGGCTGGCCATTTTGTACCAAGTTTCAAACATTTCTCGGCCATAAATACCTTTAAGGATAAGTCCTTTAAAGATAACTTTACTCCAATCAATAGCCATTTCACCACCAGGAATACCCAGCATGGCAATTTTGCCGCCGTGATTCATGGTATCGAGCATTGAATGAAACGCTGATGGCACACCAGACATTTCTAGGCCAACATCAAAGCCTTCTGTCATGCCCAAATCATTCATGACATCTTTAAGATCTTCTTTGGCAACGTTAACTGCGCGAGTCGCACCCATTTTGCGGGCTAAATCGAGGCGATATTCATTCACATCAGTAATGACCACATGGCGTGCGCCAACGTGCTTACATACTGCAGCCGCCATAATGCCGATAGGACCAGCACCAGTAATTAATACATCTTCACCAACAACATCAAATGATAGTGCTGTGTGTACTGCATTACCAAATGGGTCAAATACAGACGCTAAATCATCAGAGATATCATCAGGAATTTTGAATGCATTAAATGCAGGGATAACCAAGTATTCAGCAAAGGCGCCATCACGGTTTACACCGACACCAGAGGTGTTACGGCATAAATGAGTACGGCCGCCACGACAGTTACGGCAATGACCACAAGTAATATGGCCTTCACCTGAAACACGGTCGCCAACAGTAAAGCCGCGGACCTCTTGGCCCATATTAACCACTTCACCGACATATTCGTGGCCAACAACCATAGGTACAGGAATGGTGTTTTGTGACCATTCATCCCAGTTGTAGATATGAACATCAGTGCCACAAATGGCGGTTTTGCGGATTTTAATCAATAGGTCGTTATGACCCATTTCTGGCTTAGGTGCATCCACCATCCAGATGCCTTCTTCAGGCTTTAATTTGCTTAATGCTTTCATCATATCGACCTTAAATTATGCCCATCTCTTTACCAATACGAGTAAAGGCTTCAATCGCTTTATCGATTTGAGGACGGGTATGCGCCGCAGACATTTGCGTACGGATACGGGCTTGTCCTTTTGGTACTACAGGGAATGAGAAACCAACAACATAGATGTTTTCAGCTAACAGACGGTTTGAGAAGTCACCGGCTAATTTAGCGTCACCAATCATCACAGGGATAATGGCATGATCTGCACCTGCTAAAGTAAAGCCAGATTTAGTCATTTCTTCACGGAAGTAACGGCTATTTTCCCATACGGCTTCACGTAATGCGTGGCCTGTTTTGAGCATTTCCAATACATGAATTGATGCGCTGACAATAGAAGGAGCGAGTGAATTAGAGAATAAGTATGGGCGCGAGCGTTGACGTAACCAATCAATGACTTCTTTTTTACCAGAAGTGAAACCACCCGAAGCACCACCTAATGCTTTACCTAATGTACCAGTAATAATGTCTACACGATCCATTACTTCGCAGAATTCATGGGTACCACGGCCGTTGTCACCGACAAAACCAACAGCGTGCGAATCATCAACCATCACAAGCGCGCCATATTTATCGGCTAAGTCACAAACGCCTTGTAAGTTAGCAATGACACCGTCCATTGAGAACACGCCATCTGTAGCAATCAGGATATCTCTTGCTCCAGCTTCTTTTGCTGCTTTTAACTGTGTTTCAAGATCGCTCATGTCATTGTTGGCATAGCGGAAGCGCTTGGCTTTACATAAACGCACGCCATCAATAATGGATGCATGGTTCAATGCATCCGACACAATCGCATCTTCAGGGCCCAGCAAGGTTTCAAACAGACCAGCGTTGGCATCAAAACAAGAAGAATACAAAATAGTATCTTCCATGCCTAAAAAGTCACTGAGGCTATTTTCTAGTTGCTTGTGGATATTTTGGGTACCACAGATGAAACGAACTGACGCCATACCGAATCCATGGCTGCTTAATCCGTTTTTCGCTGCATTAATTAATTCAGGGTGATTCGCAAGACCTAAATAGTTGTTGGCGCAGAAGTTAATGACTTCTTCACTATTTACGTTAATGGCTGTTTGTTGGGCGGAAGTGATGACACGTTCACTCTTATATAAGCCTTCAGCTTTAACATCGACAAGTTGTTGATTTATACGGTCGTAAAATGAGGTAGAGGCCACCTGATTTCTCCTAAATATAGTTTTAATATGGAAATCGCTTGGCGGCATTCTAACCTTAATTTTCGTGGCTCTACAGTGTTTTTTTTAACCTGAATAGCAACATAAAAATGATTAGGGCTAGAGCTGCTTTCACATTAGATATACTAATCAGTAACAAGCTATAGCTAAGTGCTGATTAATGAATGACTTAATATGTTAACAAAATGGAAGGCCGCCTTTTATGACTCTATTTTAGTCGTAAAAAGGCAGTTTGTATGTGCTGGTGGATAAGTGGCATTTTCAGGCTTTACGCAGCGGCGTCACGCTCTTGCGAAGCAACATCTAAATAGTGCTGTTCAAGGCGGGTAAAGGTTGCCTCTGAGCCAGGTGTAGAATACGCCTTGAATATCATCAATACCCGTAGCAAGCCTTCATAAAGGGTTGCTTTAGTGATGGTTGACGTGCTTGATTGAGTGAGTTGGTAGCTAATCCAAAAGCTCACCATCATTTTAATTGTGTCAGCTAATGCTGTGACTTTTTCGTCTTCAATTTCAAGGAAACCATCACTGATTAATTTTCTTAATACATTGCTTGAGCGACTCAGCACTTGTTCTTGCGCAGTTAGGTAGCGGGCTTTTAATGCTTCGTCACGGCTTAAGATATCGGCGAGGTTGGCGTACATGAATCGAAATTGCCACAGGGTATAAAACATGGCATCGAAGTAACCCATTAGTAACTCAATATCAACCGTTGTGTCTTCGTAAGGCTTAAAACCAGACTCGAGGTGACTTTCGTATAAGGCAAAAATTGAGTTAATAATGTCTTCTTTATTTCGAAAATGATAATAAAGATTACCAGGGCTGATATTGAGGTGCGCTGCAATATGATTGGTGGTGATATTACGTTCACCATGTTCGTTAAAGAGTTCAAGACTGGCAAAAACTATTTTATCGCGGGTTTTCATATCGATTCCAATTATCATTGCTAAATACAGGAGTCTTGATGACTCAATACGACGCTTAGTGCATATCCTTATGAATGTTATACCAAACGACATCAATATCTGGTCAGTTCAGATGCTGGCAAGCTTTCATATCGAGGGTTGCTTAACACCATCCAACAATATCTCTGCAAGTCTCTATAGCCTAGTCTGAGCCTGACTTTTTTATGCTTATCCAACCTAGCTCACTGAGTTGAGTTTATGTTGAATGATCACATATTTATGTGGTTTAGGTTTATGTTAACATTGTGTTTATCTGACAAGCAAAATTGATTAAGCACTCTTTCATGACTCGTGGCCTATATTCTGTATTACTGTATCTTCTTTCACCTCTTGTGGTGTTGTATTTGGGCTTTCGTAGTATTAAAAGTCCTGATTATCGCAAACGTTGGGGCGAACGATTTGGGCTAACTCGATTATCTCAAGCCGATGTGTTGATCCATAGTGTGTCTATGGGGGAAACATTAGCGGCAATTCCACTGATAAAAAAACTTATGGCCGCTTACCCAGAATTAAGCTTCATTATTACTACCACTAGCCCGACAGGTTCAGCTGAAGTAGTAAAAGCATTTTCTGACCATTTAAATGGGCGAGTTCAACATTGCTATTTACCCTTTGATATCAGTGTTTGCGTAAAACGCTTTTTGCGTCAAGTGCAGCCTAAGCTATGTATTATTATGGAAACAGAGCTTTGGCCAAACTTGGTATATTTTGCTAAACAGCAACAAGCTAAGATTGTTCTAGCAAATGCACGTTTATCGGCAAAATCGGCAGCTAAATACTTAAAACAAGCAGGCTTAAGCCAGCCGATGCTAGCGTCACTTGATGCCATTGCGGTTCAAACACAACGAGAATGCGAGCGCTTTGAGTCTTTAGGCGTGAAACCTGAAAAAATTACCGTTTGTGGCAGCTTGAAGTTTGATTTACACATTGACGACAGTAAGCACCTACAAGCGAAAGCATTACGCTCTGAATGGCAAAGAAATGACGTGCCAGTTTGGGTTGCAGGTAGTGTACATCCTGGTGAGTTTGAAATTATGCTCAAAGCACATCAGCAAGTGTTAGCTAAATATCCCAACGCCTTATTGATTATGGCGCCAAGACACCCTGAGCAGTTCAATGTCGCAGCAGTGGCGACGACACAGCAAGGACTAACTCTTTCAAGACGAAGTATGAACCAAGCCGTTACTGAAGGTGTGCAAGTATTACTTGGCGATACCATGGGAGAGTTGCTGATGCTCTACGGCTGCGCTGACTTTGCATTTATTGGTGGTACGCTCATTGAAAATGGCGGTCATAACCCGCTTGAGCCAGCAGCGATGGGGTTACCAGTTAGTGTTGGCCCGCATCATTGGGATTTTGCAGAAATTACACAATTATTAGTCAATGCTGGTGGGTTAGAAGTGATCACAGATGCGGATAGCTTAGCCAAACATATTTTAGGCTTATTAGAAGATCCGCAGCGCTATGAACTTGCTGCAAAAGCGAGTTTGCAAGTGGTGTCACAAAATCGCGGAGCATTAGATAAGCAAGTCAATGTCATTGAAAACCAACTGAGCTGAATGATTCACGTAATAGCGGGCAATAATACTTAAGTAGCAACAGCTATAATTGCATCCAAAGCCATTAAAGAGGGAATGGATTAATTAAGAGTTATTGATAATTTGCTGATAGCCCGCGAGTAGGCTTTGCCAATTATTGTCACTAAAGTTAAGACTGGCAAGCTTAGTTTTTTCTTTATTAAATGAACGTAATAAACGACTTATATTTGCTTGCTGCCATTTTGTATTAGGGGGTTTTAGTTCGCCTCGGTCAAAGTCGATAAGGTAAAACTGATCATCAGCAAATAAGATATTTTTAGCATTTAAATCGGCATGATACACACCCCGAGCATGAAATTTTGCAATGGTTTGCCCAAGTTGTTGCCATTGCTCATCCGTTAATGTGGATTTTGACAAGAATGCGACTAAGTCATCAGCACCTTTGACTAGCTCAATAAATAAGTCTGCTCGATACCAAATACCAAAACGCTCAACATTGGCAGCAATCGGTCTTGGGACTGGGAACCCTTCTTGAAAAAGCGTCTCTAAAATGGCTAATTCAGAAATCGCTCGAGTACGCTTCATACCTGTAAATATATAGGCATCTTTACTGAACTTTTCTATTAAGCCGCCACGCCAATAATGGCGTAAAACCCATTGTTGAGTTTGGTATTCAACAAACCAAGTTGTATAACGGCCTTTTGATTGGCCAATTATCGCATCATTGGACTGCCAATATTCTGGACGAAAATGGTCAGGAGTTAGTGTTTGAGCAATTTCATCGCACCAAGCGATAACACCATTGTTTGTTGATTTTATTTGCATAAGTGGATTACAAAGCTTTGATTTGTCGGTGGCTATAAAGCGTATTCTACATTAAGATCGAACTCTTGTACTTACTCAGGTTAATTGCACTCATGAAAGCAAACTTTGCATCTATGAAATCCTTATGTTTATTACGTTTGTCGGCAATTGGTGACGTGTGCCATGCTGTGGCGATGGTGCAAGCGATTCAGAAGCAATATCCTCATCTGCAGATCACTTGGGTGATTGGCAAGATTGAATATCAACTGCTTAAGCATTTGCCAGGCGTCACGTTTGTCATTTTTGATAAGTCGCAGGGCTGGCGTAGTTACCCTAAGTTACGTAAAGATTTAGCCGCTCAGAAATTTGATGTGTTATTGCACATGCAAGTCGCACTCAGAGCAACAATCGCATCGCTAATGATCTCTGCAAAGGTTAGGGTTGGTTTCGATAAAGCTCGCGCTAAAGAAGGCCAATGGTTAGTGACAAATCACGCAGTTGAGCCATTAGCAACACCTCATGTGTTAGATGGTTTTATGGGGTTTGCTAAAGCTATTGGCGTTAATGACTTAACTCCACGCTGGAATATCCCTGTCACTGAAGCGGATAGTGCATTTGCGAATGAAGTGATTAAGCCTGGCGAAAAAGTGTTAATTGTATGCCCAGCTGCAAGCAAGGCCGAACGTAACTGGCTTCCAGAGCGTTACGCAGCCGTCGCTGATTATGCGGTCAAACAAGGCTATCGCGTATTGTTGTGTGGCGGCCCAAGTGAGCTCGAAGCCAGCCTTGCTAAAGCAATTTTGGACTGTGCTAACACGTCTTTAGAAAATCTCATTGGCCAAACATCATTAACTCAACTGTTGGCCTTATTAAAAAATGCCTCAGTCGTTATTGCTCCCGATACCGGCCCTGCACATATGGCGGTGACTCAAGGCACGCCAGTCATTGGCTTATATGCGCATTCAAACCCTGGCAGAACCGGCCCTTATTTGTCACAGGAGCATGTGGTTAGTGTTTATGACTCAGTGATTGTGCAGCAGTTTCCCAATCAAGTTATTCCATGGGGAAAGCGTGCTAAAGGGAAGGAGTTAATGGCCTTGATTGAGATTGAAGATGTTATCGCATCGTTTGATGATCTGATAAAAAAATAGCCCGCTATTGCGGGCTATTATTAATATTTGTGCTGTGGATGGAAGAGGCCAAATACGGCGCTTAACAATGGAATAGGTAACTTAGTTTTACGTTGTTGCTTCAACATATACCAATGCCAAGCTTGTTGCTTGTATTCGATTACTTCAGCTTCACTAAGAACATCTTTAAACATATCGCAATAATCAATGATGTATTTGAGCTCTCTCATAGGCACTTTTTGACGGTAGCCTCTGCCTGAATAATGAATGAAGTCTGCTTTTTGATAGTCTTCATAGCCAAGTAGCATCATTCGGTTAAAGCCTGCTTCAACACCCACACTCTTAATTCCATCACGTCGAATAAGGTAGTTGATATAGGTCTGATCGTAAAACTTGACTTCATTACAGATCTTTTGCATTTCTTCAATGCTGGCATTATCAAACAGCCCTGTTTCTTTCGAAACTAAGAACATGCCTGAATTGTAATAAACAGTCATATCATCTTCTTTGGGCCATGAAACGTTTCCAAGCACATTATTTATCTGTTCTGCTTGCGCACTTCTATCTCGATAACAGCCTTCATTAAACATATATACAGTGTCAGTATCAGGGTATTGCTCAAAAATGTCTCTGGCCCATGGGGTGACAATCATATCGGCATCTAGATACAGCACACGATCATAATCTTTAAGTAATTCGGTAATATACAGTTTTTCTGACCAAGCAGGACTGGCATCAAACTTAGGGCTGTTGACGTTAATTGGATAATGCAGTTGGTCGGAGACGATGACATCAGCACCCACTCTTTTGCCGTAGGCTTCTAGGCTTGCTACTGAAGCTCGGTACATTGGGTTCTCACCAATGGCGAGGGTAAAAATGGCTTTCTTCATTTATGCAACCTTGTTAGCTATTGGTATTCATTGCTATATATTGATTAAAAACACGCTCTACAGAAATATCAGAAATATGGCCTTTGCCTTCTGTTGCGTACATGACATGGGATGTTGCTGTTTCTGGTGGTGCCCAGTAAGGCTTCTTAGAGCGCATCATTGCTAATAATGGGCGCTGGGCTGCAAATGCAAAGTGCAAAATAGCCGTGTCCACAGTGATAACGAAGTCTGCTTGTGAAATCAATGAAGGTAATTCGAAAAAATGTTCATTGACGGTAAATACAGCAACCTGCAATTTCGACGTAGCAACGAAACTTGCTGTTTTATCATTAACTTCGTCAAAGTTCTCTTTAGTTACATTGATAACAAAGCGTTGGGTGTTATCCTTTTCTGCTATTTTTGATATTAATTCAAAAAGTTGCTCTAGATGCCAATCTTTTTTAGTGTTGGTCGACAAGTGGTTTAAAAAAAGCAATTTTCCCTGACATTCAGGCGCACTAAATTTTTGCTGTAACCAATGTTGAGTTACAGGCAGTATGGATTCAGGCAGCTTAAGGGTTGGCATTAGTTGATTATTATCGAGTGTTAGACCCAAGACTTCTGTAAATATTTTATTATAGCGGTCAGTGATATGGTGAGCTGCAGGTAGGCTATTCTCGTCGAGAACAAAGGTGTGGTTTGAATGACGAAAAATAATACTTTTTAGCCAACCATAAGAAGCGCTTTTAGGCACGCTTGACACGATAAATGCCGATGCACTAATTTCTCTTGCCATAGCTGAATATTGACGACTTTTACTGACTGAGTGGCAGAAAATAATATCGTAATGTTTAGATTTAGCTTGCTCAACATTTAATTGCATTGCTTTAGCTGAATCAGTACAACCATAACTGAAATTGAACACACCTTCCGCTTCCATCCACTGCTGTAATATTTTACTGCGTGAAAGCCGCCAAGCATCATCGTTACATCGATTGTCATCTAACCAAATATCTAACTCGATATGAGGATATTGGTGCTTTAGGGCGATTAAAAAGGTTTTTAAATAAAGAAAGTCGCCTAGAGCAACAGGCGATATAAACAATAAGCGCTTGCAAGCTGTTAGCTGTTCAGTTGATATTAATGGCATATATATAGGTATATTCAGTAATTGAATTTTATCTATGAAGGATACCTTGAATTTGAATACTTTTAAATTAATACCGTGACTTTACGTGTGATGAAGGGGTTATCCTTGCTGATTTTTTAAATCGAAGGATTATTAACAATGATGATGTGTGGTATTATTCTGAGCACTAATTTCAACCTGCTATCGAGCTTAATTTAACAGACGAAATAAGGTTTAATGTGATTATTTTTGATGTCTTACATCCCTATTATTTACCACAGTACCTTCCTGTAGCTGCAGAACTTGAGCAGCGTGCGATTCCTGTCTGTTTTGTTATATACAAAAGTCAGGAACAGCAACACGTTCTAGATTCTCTTGTTGTTAAACATAAGTTAGATGTCGTTTGGGTCGAAAATGAGAGCCAAGCGCTTGAGCATTACCTATCGGCAAAGCCTAATTGGGTTATTTTTGGTAATGCATTTTCGCAAGCTTCTCAATTAAAAGATGTCTCAAAAACTGCGCTTATGCAGCATGGAGTAGGTCCTAAGTCGGTCTATTACACTGTATCTAAGTCTGATATTGATGTCAGGTTTGTTGAAGGGCAGTATCGCTTAAGTCGACTACAGGAAATGTTTCCTGAAAAAATATTTATTGATACGGGTTACGCCAAATTAGATCCAATTATTCAGGGTGAAGAAAAAGGTATAGAACTCTCTGCATTGGGACTTGATCCTAGCAAAGCCACTTTATTATATGCGCCTACATTTTATCCTAGCAGTATTGAAAAGATGAATAAGGATTGGCCTGAGCAGTTTTCAGGGTACAATATCTTGCTCAAACCTCACTATTTCTCATTAAGTAAGCCTTCATACAAGAAACAAAAAGCATTATTGGAGTATTGGCAAACTTTTTCTAATGTCTATCTTGCGACGGCTGAAGAAGCAAACTTACTTCCCTTTATGGCGTCAGCTGATGTGCTAATAAGTGATGCTTCGTCAGCCTTATTTGAGTTTGCTGCATTAGATAAGCCTGTTGTTTGGTGTGACTTTTATCATTTGAGGTGGTCGTATCGAGGCATTTTTAAGTTTAGGTTTAAAAATCGTGTAGACCAAGATTTGTATCGATATGCTGATGTCGCAGCTCATGCAGAAAGTTATTCGGAGTTAAAAGCGGTTGTAGATGGGCAAGTTTCTTGTCCGCAACAATTTGCTCAAAAGCGTGCTCAATATACTGATGAGCTAGTTGGTATTGTTGATGGTCATTGTAGTCAACGTATTGC
Source organism: Shewanella sp. 10N.286.51.B7 (assembly GCF_002873615.1). Lineage (NCBI taxonomy): Bacteria > Pseudomonadati > Pseudomonadota > Gammaproteobacteria > Alteromonadales > Shewanellaceae > Shewanella > Shewanella sp. 10N.286.51.B7. Next base: position 68,646 of record NZ_MCUF01000022.1, on the reverse strand, counting down.
TGATTATTTATTAAAAGGGTCACAATGAACATAATTACGTTTGGAACATTTGATATGTTTCACATTGGGCATCTTAATATTTTGGAAAGAGCAAAAGCTCAAGGTGTAAAATTGACCGTAGGTGTCTCTTCTGATGCTCTCAACTTTAGTAAAAAACAACGTAACCCTATTTGTGATGAGCGAGATAGAATGCGGATTGTAGCTGCATTAAGTTGTGTTGATGAGGTGTTTTTAGAAAAATCTCTAGAATTAAAAGCAGATTATATTACTCATTTTAAAGCTGACTGTTTAGTTATGTGGGATGATTGGGAAGGGCGTTTTGATCATTTATCTCACTTATGTAAAGTCATCTATTTATCTAGAACCCCTGCTATTTCTACGACTCAGCTTATTGAAGTTGTAAAAGAAATCAGATAACCAAGGAAGGTACTGAAAAACATTATGCAGTTTAAAGTGTTTGTAATAAACCTTGATAAAAGCACTGAAAGAATGGCTTTTATGCATCAGCAACTCGAGCAACTCAATATTGAGTATGAGAGAGTACCTGCTGTTTATGGTAAAGATTTGAGTGAAACCGAAGTTCAAGCTGTGTTTAACGAATCAGATAATTTAGCGAAATACGATAAAGTACTAAATGTGGGTGAGATTGGTTGTTACTTGAGTCATATTAATTGCTGGAATATGATGGTTGAGCAAGAATTAGATTTTGCGTTAATTTTAGAAGATGATTCGGTATTGAATGAAGAGTTACTTTCATTGATTAACAGTATTAGTGAGCTATGTTCCTCTTGGGATTATATTAAGCTATGCCATGGGCGTAAGCAAAAAGCGGTTATTGATACGATGAAGTTGACTGAGCAATTCTCATTATCGACTTGCTTAAAGTTGCCTTCATCTACTCGTGGACAGTTTGTATCGATTTCTGGTGCTAAAAAGTTGCTAGCCACCGCCACACCGATCACTAGGCCAATTGATATAGATATACAGTTTTGGTACGAAAAAGCGTTAACTTGCTTCGTAGTAAGACCTTACCCTGTATTAGAAGCTAATTTTGAAAGTGAAATCTGTAATTTAGGTAATCGTCATACTGTTCAAAAACATCCATTTAAGCGTATATGGCAAAAAATTTGTTTTGAAAAAAATGTGAGATTGAACAAAGATAAAATACCTAAACTATCTTCTTTTTTATAATTAACTTAGATTCTATTAATGCCATTTTGACAGTATGTTAGCTTATTTAAAATGGCATTATTTATCAGGCGAATAGAAAACTCTTTATATTCTCCCCAAACCAACAAAAACATAACTATTGATATCAAGGATACCTTGACGCCAAAAACTAAAGTTGCCACTTACAACGTTCACTTCCTTTTACTTTACTTAGCCATCTACTGAGTACAATTGAGTGAAGAGCTGTTTGTAGCCAATTTGCGATTCTATTAATATTGAGCCTCTGGTAAGTTGGCAATTTTCTCAGAAATTGCCTGTTTAATGAATGTAGAAGAGAGCCTCACTCTTTTTGAGGTTTTGTATTTTTAAGATGTTCTTCAATAACTGTGGATGAAAAACTCTATCACTATCTATACAGGTTATATATTAAGATCTTGTTGCTTCGGATACATTATTTGGGCTCTTAGCCACTCTGAAACCTAAATTTTCCTGCCATCATTGTATTTGTTTTAAATCTGACTTTTTTGGATATTAAGTTATCAGTGCCAGAGTTTCCTCTGTTGAGCAGTCATCAGTGATGATGACTTCGTTTGGTCGTATTGTTTGTAATAAATAACTTTCTATAGACTCCTAAAGGGCTTTGGCCAGTTATGCTAATTGAGCATAACTGGCATATTATTTAGGTTTTATTCTTATATTTTTGAAGTTTTATTTCATTATTTTGATAATAGAAATAAATAGAGTAAAAGTTTAAAATTAGAAATAAGCATCTAGATTCCAAATCAAACTTTGATGCGTGTATTTGATGCTGATAAACTGTCGATAATTACTCATTATTAATGACTTTTACATGCATAGACGAGCGATATATCCAGGCACTTTTGATCCTGTTACTAATGGCCATGCGGACTTGATTGAGCGTGCTGCTAGACTATTCCGTCACGTGATTATTGGTATTGCATCAAACCCTTCTAAAAAACCCATGTTTACCCTCGAAGAGCGTGTTGAACAGGTTAAATTAGTGACAGCGCATTTAGACAATGTTGAAGTGGTTGGCTTTACAGGCTTATTGGTCGATTTTGCTAAAGAGCAGAGTGCCAGTGTCCTAGTGCGCGGGTTAAGAGCAGTGTCAGATTTTGAATATGAATTTCAATTAGCGAATATGAACCGTCGATTAAGCCCTGATTTAGAAAGTGTATTTTTAACCCCAGCGGAAGAAAATTCATTTATTTCTTCGACCTTGGTAAAGGAAGTTGCACTTCATGGTGGAGATGTCAGTCAATTTGTTCACTCTGAAGTTGTGACATCTTTGGAGACTAAAATAGCGTTGATCAAAAAAGGTTAGTTTTCTCACGGTAAAGGCCTCAACATGAGCGAGGCTTTTTCATATCTATAGATAAGTATTAATAAGTTTGGCAAATGCCACAAAAAACTGTGGTGCGTTGGCCAAGTTTAATTTCACTGAGTAAATTACCACATTCAGTACAACTTTCTCCGCCTCGCCCATAAACATGAAGCTTTTGGGCAAAATATCCAGGTTTACCATCAGCATTGGTGAAGTCTTTTAGTGTGGTGCCACCTTGTTTGATAGCGTGGGCGAGGATTTGTTTCACCTCAGTGACTAGTATCGTTAGCCTTTCAATATCAATACTTCCCGCTGCGGCTTGTGGGTGAATGCCTGCAGCAAATAACGCTTCGTTTGCATATATGTTTCCTGCACCGACGACAATGTGATTATCCATTAAGCAAAGCTTGATGGCTTTTTTCTTATTCGCTAATGCTGCTTGTAATTGCAGAGGGTTAAAAGCGTCACTTAAGGGCTCTGGGCCAAGTTTAGCCAGTAATGGGTGGGCCTCTTCTGGTAGCTCATACCATAACCAAGCTCCGAACCTCCTCGGGTCGTTATATCGCAGCACTCGTCCGTTTTCTAATACCAGATCAATATGATCATGTTTCTCTACAGGAGTGTGTGCGGGTAATATCCGCAAGCTGCCAGACATGCCTAAGTGGACGATGGTGACGCCAGCATCTGTATCAATAAGCAAGTATTTGGCGCGACGGCGGACTTGTTTGATGGTTTGGCCAATAATGTTTTTACATATCTCTGGCACAGGCCAACGTAAGGAAGCATTTCTGACAATGAGGTCGCTCACGGTTTGATTGACAAGGTGCGGTGAGATCCCCTGCTTGGTTACTTCAACTTCTGGTAATTCAGGCATATGAGTCCGTTTAAGTGTCTGTTAGCTATGTATTATGAGATTCACGATGTTGAGCTTCTCGTGAATTGAAAATCAGTTATTGGCTTGAAATCACTGGTTCTAGCTCGCTACGTAGGCTCGGTGGTATTTGGTACCAATTTTGTGATGTTGACTGTAAATAACCTGCTTGAGGGTAATACTGCCAATGCTGAGCTTGCTGTTGGCGATTTATTGCGATGGATAGTGTTACGTAGGCTGGCAATGATTGGATCTCACCAGCTGTCATTTGAACTGGCGAAACCATTAATGCTTCCCAGGCTGTCGCTAGCGATTGGCAATTCAATACACTGTCTGCACAACGCCAAATACCATTCGATTTATTGAGCCAAACACCATTTAACTGTAATTGGGTCAATTGATTACTGTCATCAAAAAGCGCATGAGCATCATCGGGCATTTTATTGGTTTTGGAGTCGATAAAGGTTAACACTGCGACCATAAATACACAGGCAATGATGAGAATATTATTCCACTTCTTTCGAGATAAAGCCATAAGTGAATGCGTAAGTGATTGTTAGCCACAGTGTATATCAAAAACACGATAGCAAAAAGTTATCCCATAGGAGAGGTTTAAAAGACAAGTTGCGTGGGAAGTTAAAGCAATAAAAAAGGTGATGTATCGATAACATCACCTTTAATATGAATGACTAGAACGGTTAGCCGCCTGTGGAATTCATAAAGCGTAGGATTTGCACATCATCATCTGTGCCAAAATAATGCTCTTTAGGCTTATGCTGAATACCGTCCATGATAGCCTCTTTCAGCTTGCCAATATCACCAGGGAATTCACGTACGATAGCCTTAAGGTCGACAGAATTTTCATTACCTAAACATAACAGCAAACGACCTTCTACGGTGACACGGACACGATTACATTCGTGACAGAAGTTATTGCTGTGTGGAGAAATAAAGCCAATGTGAATATCACTGTCTGCCATCTTAAAGTAGCGAGCTGGGCCACCAGTGCGTTTACTTGAAGGTATCAGTGGATAAGTATCTTCAATAATGCCTCTAACTTCTTCGCTTGAGCAGTGACGACTGCGTTTACGCTCATCAATAACACCTAATGGCATTTCCTCAATGAAGGCAATATCGAGTTCTCGTTCACGACAAAAATCAATTAAATCGATCACTTCATGATCGTTCTTACCGCGTAAAATAACAGCGTTGATTTTGATGTGTTTAAATCCAGCCGCTTTTGCGGCATCAATACCTGCAATAACGCGATCAACTTTACCGTTGCGGGTCATTTCAGTGAATAACTCAGGATTTAAAGTGTCTAAACTGATGTTCAGACGTTTCAAACCTGCATCATGCATAGGCTGAGCAAGCTTACTTAATCGAGAGCCATTGGTGGTCATCGATAAGTCATCTAAGCCAGGTAATTTACCTAGCAAATCAATTAACTTGTCACAGTCAGTTCTGACTAATGGCTCACCACCTGTTAGGCGAATTTTCTTCACGCCTAACTCAGTAAAAGCTTGTGCAATCCATGCGAGTTCTTCAAGACTTAGTACGTGGTCTTTGGGTAAAAAGCTTGGATCTTCACTCATGCAATATACACAGCGAAAATCACAACGGTCAGTGACCGATAAACGTAAGTATTCTACTTTTCGATTAAACTTGTCGACGATTAAACTCATGAATTAGCACATCTTATGGTTAGTTATAACAGTTCAGCGAACGGCTGAATGTAGACTTGTTGGCCTGGCATGACTGAGTCTTCGGCTTCACCGATAACAATCAGACAATTTGCTTTTACCATCGAGTTCAACATCCCTGAACCTTGTGCCCCAGTAGTGGCTACATGTAATCGTCCATCATTGCTTAAATGATACTGGCCACGAACAAATTCTGTTCGTCCTGTTCTACTGCGCAACATACTATCGGTAATTGCAGGTAAATACTGTGGTGTATAGTCGGTTTCGCCCGCTAATTTGCGAATAGCTGGTTGCACGAACTGTAAAAATGACACCATTACCGCAACTGGGTTACCAGGTAAGCCAAAGAATAAGCTGTTGTTCACCGTCCCAAATGCAAGAGGTCGCCCCGGGCGCATATTGATACGCCAAAAGTTAATCGCGCCAATTTTAGCTAATACGGTTTTGATGTAATCAGCATTACCAACAGAAACACCGCCAGAACTTATTACGATATCAGCATCTACGCTGGCCTGTTGCAGAGCACTCGTTAACTCATCTTCACTATCTTCAATGATGCCTAAATCGATAACCTTACAGCCCAGCTTTTGCGCCATAGATTTGATGGTGTATCGGTTTGAGTCGTAAATGCAGTTAGCTTTGAGTGGCTCACCTGGTTGGCTGACTTCATCGCCAGTTGAGAATACTGCGATAACAGGTTGCTTCACGACTTCAGCTTTAGCTAAACCCAGTGACGCTAATAAACCTTGTTCGGCAGCTTGCAAACGATGACCTTTTGCTAAGGCTAATGCGTCTTTAGCAATATCTTCGCCCGCTAAGCGAACATGCTGACCGGCTTCAACTTTGCCTTGTAATTGCACATGACCATCTTGTTCAATCACTAATTCACGTGCTTCAACAGTATCAGCACCATTAGGCACTGTTGCGCCAGTCATGATACGTACTGCTTCGCCAGCAGCCAATGTGCCAGGATATTCATGCCCTGCGAGGACTTCGCCCATTAATTTAAGTGGCGAAACAGGATTGCTAGGACTGTTATCTTGGCTATAAGCAAAAGCATAGCCGTCCATTGCTGAGTTAGTTTGCTGCGGCACATTCACAGGTGAAATAGCATCTGTTGCTAAAACACGGTTCGCGGCATCATCAATGGTGACTTGTTCGCTGTCTGCCAGCGGTTTAACCATTGTCATCAACTGCTCTAAACCTTGAGCAACAGATAAGAACTTTTGCTCATCAGTGACAGCAGTTGCTGTCGTCGGAATAGGTAACTCAAGCGCTGGAGCTTGCCAATTGGTTTGGTATTCAATAACAAAGTCTGCAATTTGACCGACGTTATTTAAGTCTAAACGCGTTAGTTCCGCTGGGGTGTCAGTTTCATCACAACAGGCAATGGCAACAATGTTGTCATCGTGAGTGTGGATGAGTGGTTTTCCATGTGCAGCTCGGTGTAATTCAATCTTCGGCAACTCAAGTTTTTTAAACCCTTCAACCAAGACGATATCGACTTTATCGGCTTCGATTTGCGCGAGTAAATGCGGCAGTTCAGGATCGCCTTCTACGGCATCTTCTGTCATGAGTGCCCATCGTACATGTGAAGCGACTAGCATCTGCTTAGCGCCAGCTTTGCGCATTTCGTAGCTGTCTTTACCTGGGATATCAACATCGAAGTTGTGGTGAGCATGTTTAATCACAGCTAAACGAACGCCACGGCGGTTAAGCTCTGGAATTAACTGTTTTAATAAGGTGGTTTTACCGGTGCCACTATAGGCACAAAATCCGAGAACTGGAATACTTAGCGGATTGGTAAACGGTATACTCATAAAGACCTCATTGTTGGCTTATCACTGTGTTGCCACAGATTATTTGCCATTTTCGATGACAAGTTTTTGTTCAAGTGTATTCACATTAACAAATGCATTGGGTTGGTCAGCAAAACTTGTGACCACATATTTGTGTTGTTCATACCAAAGGAAAATTTTACGGTCGCCAGCATCTAGAAATGCCTGCATTGATGTTTTCAAATGCGGCTTAAGCAACATGACCACAGGTTGTTGATATTCACCGTCGCTGGCAACCGCGATATCGGCATCGGCTTCTACAAGCGATGCATACATACGTTCACATAAATCCTTTGGTAACATTGGACTATCACAAGGCACAACCAACAATAACTCTGCTTGAGTGTTGTCCATTGCAGTGACCATACCAGCTAAAGGACCTAAATAGCCTGTTTCTTTATCGCTGAGCACATCAAAACCCAGAGCGGCATATTGCTCTTGATTGCGGTTAGCGTTAATCATAATACGATCAACTTGTGGTTTAACACGCTCAATGGTGTGGCTAATCATTGGTTTGCCGCTAAGTTCAACCAAACCTTTGTCGATACCGCCCATTCTTCGGGCCATACCGCCAGCTAAAATCACCGCATCAATTTGCACTGACATAGTGAAACTCCTGAGATTGTTCAAAGCTAGGTATATGGCTACTTTCAACAACTTTTTGCTCTGAGATATGCCAATGCTTTTGGCATAAAGCTGTTAAACCACAGGTTTGATGGCTACTGATCAGCAGCCCAGTACCTTCTTGTTTTAAAATATTAATCATGGCTAAAACTAGTTTTTGTGACTGCTTATCCATGTTAGAAATCGGTTCATCAAGCATCAATAACTTGGGTTGAGTTATCCATGCTCTTGCAATGGCGAGGCGCTGTCTCTCACCACCAGATAAGTCCGTGGCATCACTTTTTAGTAATGAGCCAAGTTGCGCACTTTCAATCGCTTGAGCGACTCTTGCTTGTAACTCTTGAGGGCTAAAACGAGTTTTTGGTAAGGCGTAACGCAAGTTGTATTCAACCGAGCCGTCAAACAGGTATGCATGTTGATGTAAATAAACAGCTTTGCCAAGTAATGAATTAGATTGCCACCACTTTTTAGGCGCAAAACCGGTAGCGATAACGTCACCTGAATTGGGCTTAATAATACCTGCAATCAGTTTCATTAACGTTGACTTACCTGAGCCGTTATCACCTTGAAGATAGATAACATCCCCTTCGCAGAATGATAAATTATCGAACTCAAACAACTCACGCTCTTTAAAGTTGATACTGACATTTTGTGCAGTGAGCTTAGCAGTCATTATTGACTCCTAGGCATGGCTTTACCACGCAAAGAGCCGATAGCGAAGTTAATCACAATGGCTAAAATTAATAGCACCAGGCCTAAAGCAATCGCTTGAGCAAAATCACCTTTACTGGTTTCAAGGGCAATGGCCGTAGGAATATTTCGAGTGTGATGCAGAATGTTACCGCCGACCATCATCGAACAACCCACTTCGGTAAGAATACGGCTAAAGGCTGCAATCACTGCCAATAATAATGGCACGCGTAATTCACGACAAACAGTCCAAATAGCGCGTTGCCATGAAGCGCCTAACGTACGAGATGTTTCATAAGCACGTTTATCAATACTGCTAAACGCGGCTTGGGATAAAGCGATTAAGACTGGCGCGCAAATCATCATTTGCCCGAGGATCATACCTTCTTGCGTGAACAGCCAGCGTAAATCCCCTAAAGGTCCATTTCGGGTAAGCAGCAGGTAAGCCAGCAAACCGATAACAACAGTAGGAATAGATTGAAGTGTTTGGACGATATTAGTGACAAACCAGCGTCCTGGGAATTGATAAGAGGCTAGGAAAAAACCAAGCACAATCGACGGTATTAATGTGATGATTAATGCCGCAAAAGAAACCGAAAAAGAAACACTTATGATAGACCATACGTCTGGATCTAAAGAAAGCAGCAAGCTAAAAGCTTGCTGCATTAGGGCTAACCAGCCTTCATTCATTACTTATATGTTGCCTTAAACAATTGTTCTCCCTGAACTTTAAAGTCATTAATCATCTGCTGAGCTTTAGGGCTAATAAACCAATCGCTCAATGCTTTCGCTCCTTGATGATTTAAATCAGGATATTTGTCTGCATTAATTAACATGATCTGATAAGGATTGGCTAATGCGTCGCCACCTTCGAAAGTAATCGTTAAATCTAATTTAGATTTATAAGCAACAAACGTACCACGATCGGTAAGGGTGTATGCTTGTTTTTCATTTGCCATCAGTAGAGTCTTACCCATACCTTGACCAATAGAAGTATAGCCTGAAAAGTCAGGTGTTACAGAAGCTTCATTCCAAATTGCGAGCTCTTTCATGTTGGTGCCAGAATTATCACCACGAGAAATGAAAGTATTCTCAGTTTTAGCAACTTTTTTGAAGGCTTCAACAACGTCTGTACTGCCTGCCATTTTCGCTGGATCGTTCTTCGGGCCTAAAACCACAAAGTCATTTTCCATGATGCCACGAGGCGTCGTACCGTAACCTTCATTAACAAATTTAGCCTCAGCTGCTGGAGCGTGAGTCATGACTACGTCTACGTCTCCTTGACGTGCAAGTTTTAATGCCTTACCTGTACCCGTTGCAATCACTTGAACTTTGTAACCAGATTCCGCTTCAAAAGTCGGCAAAATAGCGCGTAAAAGTCCTGAGTTATCCGTGCTGGTGGTCGTGGCTAATTTGATGACTTCGTTTGCTTCAACGGTATCACTAACCATTGTGCTACTCAGTAATGCCATACCGATTAAAGCGGTTAAACTTGACTTAAAATTAAACATTCTAGCTCCTTGAAAATACTGAATTGCATTGACACCAAGCCGTGCCAATTAATGTATTTCGAAAACGAGGGCGTTGTTGCCCAAAACAGTTAAATGCAAAGGCAATTACTATGCCAGAGTGAGTCAGAAAAATGTTGATCACGACAAAATTAAAAAGTGTGATCTAACTCTCGCATTCAATTGAGGTTTAACAGACAAATTGTCCCACGGGTCTAATTCTGTAGGGCAAACTGACCCACAGCTAGATTTTTAATGGTACGATAATGTTAAATCTAGTCAAAATGTCCAAAGTAGAAGCCATATGAACAATAATGAATCAAATTCAAAACCACTACCGACAGCAGTTTCGGTTTTGATTGTTGATGATGAACCAGGGATGCGTAGCTTCCTTAGAAAGGCATTATCAAAGAAATTTGCGTTAGTCGAAACGGCTTCAACGATTGAAGAAGCTGAAAAGCTTCGTAGCCGCGGCCATTTTGACTTACTGATTGTCGATATCCGTCTACCTGATCGTTCGGGCATAGAATGGCATGAAGCCTTAAACGAAAAAGAACGCCGCTCAGATATCATCTTTATGACTGGCTATGCCGATATGGATGTGGCGATCAAAGCCTTACGAGCTGGCGCATCTGATTTCATCATGAAACCATTTCATTTAGAGCAAATGATGACATCGGTGGACCGCTGTATTGAAAGACGCTTACTTAAGCGCGAAAACTTTATGTTGCGCCGAGAGCTATCCAGTGGCCATTCAACCACCATGATTGGTAACAGTGATGCAATGGTTGAAGTTAAACAGGTTATTGAGCGCGTAGCGCCAACGAACGCAGTGGTATTGATTGAGGGCGAATCTGGTACGGGTAAAGAGCTTGTCGCACGGCAATTACATCAGTTAAGCGGGCGTACAGGTCCTTTTGTGCCTGTTAACTGTGGAGCAATAGCGCCTGAGTTACTAGGCAGCGAGCTATTTGGTCATACTGCAGGGGCTTTCACTGGCGCAAAAGGCAACCGTGAGGGTTTGTTCCACTTTGCCACTGGTGGCACCATCTTTTTAGATGAAATTGGCGAGATGCCAATGAAAATGCAAACTGCGTTATTGCGAGTACTTGAGCAAAAAGCGATTAGGCCAGTAGGTAGTGAGAAAGAAGTCGCTATTGATGTCAGGGTATTAGCTGCAACCAACCGTACTTTATCTGAGGAAGTTGCCGAAGGGAATTTCCGGAGTGACTTGTACTATCGTTTGAATGTCTTAAATATTTTAATTCCACCGCTGCGTACTCGCCCTGAAGATGTGATTGAATTAACCCATCACTTTACCTGGCAGCTTGCTCGTGAGCTTGGAGTTAAAGAAGTCGTATGGAGTCATGAAGATTTGCAGGTACTGCAGCAACATGAGTGGCCAGGTAATATCCGTGAACTGCGTAATATGATTGAACGCTGCATTTTATTGGGTAAGCCACCGGCAGAATACTGGAAGAAAAATGAACAAGCAGAAGTGGTAACGCAAGCAGGTTACCCGTTGAGCTGGCCTTTAAAGGAAGTTGAAAAGCAACATGTCATGAGCGTTGTTGATGCTCATAGCGGTAATAAGTCTGCAGCAGCAAGAGATTTAGGTGTTTCGCGTAAAACACTGGATCGTAAATATAAAGAATGGTTTGAAGTCGAATCGGATAAGGAAGACTAAATCGTGTCTGTTTTTAGTCAGTTTTTTGGAGTCAGTTGGCAGCAAATGCAGGCCAAGGTGCGTTATCGCATCCTGATATTAACTCTGTTACCGATTTTACTTACCTTGATCAGTTTAGTTTTCATCACTATTTACTGGAATATCAGCTACACAGGCAAGCAGCTGTTTATGAAAGTAAAAGCTGATTTAACTGTGGCAACCAACACCTTAGAACAGGTTCAAAAGCAACAAGAGATTCAACTACTTAATGTTAGTAAGTCTTGGGATTTTCAAAATGCATTCCTAGAAGTCGATAAAGGGAATCAAAGTGAATTAGCCGCGCTCAATCGTTACCTCAAACAGCAAAAAGATATTCTTCAGTTAGATGTCTTACGATTAATCAGGCTCGAAGAAGCTAATGCCGATCCAGATTTACGTCAGATGTTGCCTAGAGTTGAAAACAAAGCCTTATCAGGTTTAATGGTGTTATCTGCTAAACGATTAGACAGGTTAGATCCGAGTTTAGCTAAACTCGCAAGGGTGCCATTGTCTGCAACTATGCGTGCAGAAGAGCCTACAAAGCTTGCTGAAACTCGGGGCATGTTAAGCCGGACACTGCTGCCGATTGCTGATGAATCAGGTCAAGTAAGCTGGTATCTGGATGGGGCAACATTGTTCAATCGAGATACGGTTATTGTCGACCACATCCGGGATCTTGTTTACGACAAAGGTACATTACCTGAGCGCTCAATAGGTACCGTGACTATCTTTTTAGATAACGCACGGATTAGTACCAATGTGCCTATGGACATGTTTTCTCCGAATAAAGATCTCCAATCACGGGCGTTAGGCACATTAGTATCCGAAGAAGTTCGTCAAAAGGTGTTGGTTGATGGCACGCCATGGGTTGATCGTGCTTTCGTATTAAATGATTGGTTTATTTCAGGTTACTCACCGTTAGAAGATGTGCGTGGAAAACGAATAGGTATGATTTACACCGGCTTTTCTGAAGCGCCATTCATTCACACCTATATCTTAAACATCATCGAACTGGGCACCATATTAATGTTAGTGCTCTTGGTGTCTGGCTTTCTGGTGTATCGAGGGGCAAACAGCTTACTTGAACCAATCGAACGTATTCACCATGTGGTAAAAGCGGTGCAATCAGGTCGAGATTTGCGGATTGGTGAGCTTGGATTAGATAGGGATAATGAGCTATCCAATCTTGCTGAACAATTTGATCATATGTTGGATTTACTGCAGCGCCGTAACTTACAGATACAGTCTGCTGCTGAGCAGCTTGAAGTCAAAGTAGAAGAACGAACTCGCAGCTTGCAAGACAAAACTGAAGAGTTACAACGCAATGTGGCCTTACTCAATGAAACTCGCCAACAGTTAGTCACCAATGAAAAACTGACGGCATTAGGTGAGTTAACTGCTGGTATTGCCCATGAGATTAATAATCCGACGGCAGTGATCTTGGGTAACATGGAGTTGATGAAATACGAACTTGGCCCCAATGCAAATGTGGTTGAAGAAGAAATTGAGTTAGTGATCCAACAGGTTGGTAGAATAAGCACGATTATTCGCAGTTTGTTGCAATACAGCCGTCCTGGTGAATTTAATGCCCCACTAGAGATGCATCAAGTACAGTCAATGATTGAAGAAGTGTTAGTTCTGGTTCGACATTCGATTGAAAAGCAAAAAGTAGAACTGATTCAGCAAGTCAATACAACCGCAGAGGTCCAAGTTAACCGCCCTCAGGTTATTCAGGTGTTGATTAATTTAGTGGTCAATGCTGCTCATGCAATTGAGAGTAAAGGCAAGATCTGGATTAGAGCTGATGACTGGATAGAAAATGGAAACGTGGTGGGCGTAAAAGTAGAAGTAGAAGATGAAGGTGTGGGGATTGCACCAGAGCGCTTAAGTCGAATCTTCGACCCGTTTTATACCACCCGCAAGGATGGAACAGGTTTAGGTCTATCGTTGAGCTACGGTATTATTAAGCGCATTGGCGGCACCATTGAAGTTAAATCGACATTAGGAAAGGGCACTGTTTTCTCTATTGGTATTTATAATAAAGCCAAAGAAGAGCAAGCGGATAATCCTTATGATGGCTTACATTTTGGTGCGGTAGATGACACGAATGGCTAATTTATGGGTGTCAATTAATCTTATGCGACAAATGCTATGTGGCAAGTGTGATGTGACAAATGTGGTACAGCTAAGACTTAACACGAATTATAGGCAAAAAAAAGCCGGGTGATGAACCCGGCCACAAAGAGTGTGTGAGCAATGTCGTGCTTGCATACTCAGTAGGGGTAATAGGAGATGAAGCTATTATCTTAACTGAGCTTTGGAACGCACACAAATAATAATCATTCTCATTATCGTTTGCAATCATTTATTCAAATTAATTACCTACTTTACATTCTCTTTACAACCTTTTTAGTCTCTGCTGTATTGATTTTTAGTCCTATTTTTAGTTTTTCTATTCAAAAACAAACTGTTACATAAGTTGTATATATGTCGTATCCAAGGGGATCAAATGTGGGTGTTTGCATGCTCATTAATGGAAAGCCGATAAGGGAAATAGATAACGAGAGGGCGTTTAACGAAAGAGCTTAATCTGCGCTAATCACTGAACGATAATAAGAAAAGATATAATCGGAAATTAAAAGCTGACTACAAGGCACGAGTAGAGGTTTTTAAATCACTAAATTTTAGGCGAAAAAAAGCCAGGTGATGAGCCTGGCTTTTAAAGAGTGTATGAGCAATGATGTGCTAATTCAGCGTATTTAATAGGAGATGAAGCTATTAACATTACTGAGTTTTGGAACGCAATCAAATAGTAATCATTATCATTTGCGTTTGCAAGTCAATTGCTCAATATTTTTCAATTTTGTTATAAAAAAGCACCGTAATTGAAAACACTCTTCATTTTTCATTTTATAAAAGTCGTTAAATTAATGATTTAAAGCGACTTTTGTAAATGTAATTTATTTTTAGCAATATTGCTGTGGCTTTCAACCTGTGTGATCTGATATTGATTCGCCACTAACATATTCAGCATCGCTTTATATTGATTACGGGTTTTCACTTCTAGACGACTAAACCCCTGTGCTGCAGCCCATTTCTCTTGGTATTCAAGCATAGATTTTGCTAGACCAATATTTCTGAAATCAGCCACTACACCACCTAACCAACTGTAGAAGCAATGCGCTTCAATTTGGTACCCCAATTTAAAACCAGCCAGCTCACCTTCAACATAAGTCAGTAGAATTAAGCTGGTCTTGTTACTCAGCCTTTGCTCAATAGATTCAATCGTTTGAGCACGATCTAATTCACTAATTTGAGCCGTTAATAAGGCAATTTTTTCAGCTAGCTCAGCTGTCAGCTCTGTATGAGCTTCGATTTGGATATTTAACATTTAATCTTCCGCAAGGCCGATAAACTTATCATGCTTACAGTAGAACTTTTCTGAACTATCTAGCATGGATAATTTAAACGGTAAAAAACACCTAAGCATTATATCTCATCGTACCAGTTGGGTCGTGGTAGTGATTAAAAAGTGCAGTATCGATCGAATTATCGCCAATCATTTTGAGCTTAAGCAAGACGAAGGCGATAAATAGTGTCGATATAGTTAGGTTATAGCTGGTTTATCGCCGTTATTCTCTTCAGTGTTTGCGCTGGTAGTAATCAGCTTTTCGCTGAGCACTTTGAGCAATACACCGTAAGCAGGCAGGAACAAGCCTAAACTGACAATAAGTTTAAATGCATAATCCACCATGGCAATTTCAGGCCAGTGTTGAGCCATAAAGGTATCTGTAGAGGCATAGAAAGCCACACTGAAGAAGACAATAGTATCAACGAGGTTGCCAAATAAGGTTGATGCCGCAGGGGCAATCCACCATGCTTTTGCTTTACGCATTTTGGCAAATACAGTGATATCCATTAACTGACCGACTAAGTAAGCGACAAAGCTGGCGAAGGCGATACGAAATACAAACTGGTTCCATTGAGCTAATGAATCTGTACCTTGAAAAGCGCCATTATGGAAAATAACCCCCATAACGTAGGAAATCACAAGCGCTGGCAGCATAGCTTTAAAAATAATACTTCGAGCTGCTTTTTGACCAAATATTCTGACCGTTAAGTCGGTGGCTAAATATACAAACGGAAAGCTGAAAGCACCCCAAGTAGTGTGATAGCCAAATATCTGAAAAGGGAGTTGTACCAAGTAGTTACTGGCACAAATAATAATGATATGAAAACTGACAAGAAACATCAGTGCTCGACGACATTGCGCCTGCGTTAGTTTTAACATGTTGTAGCCTTTTTATTGGATTAGACGGGGTGAGGGAACCCGTATTTGAATGAGGTTGGCAGTGTTATTTGATTGATTATCGCGAACGTTTTGCTCTTTATCCAAACTGGATTAAAAATCGTCAGCTACGCCAAGGAGGACGCATTATAGAGAGCAAAAATTAAGATGCAACTATCAATTGTGTTTTTTGGTGTTTAGTCAGCTAAACCTAAGCACTAGTTAAGTGGCTAAAGTGTAAGTAGCTAAAATTTAAGTGGCTAAAGTTAGCAGAGCGTTATAGCTCGACCAATATGGATAAAATAGTGGTGAGTTTATTTTCGAGCTCTTGCCATTCGGCAAGAGGATCTGAGCCTGCCACAATACCAGCACCTGCAAACAGGTTAATTCGTCCCGGTTCAATTAAAGCGCTGCGAATAGCCACCGAAAACTCACTTTCATATTTGTTCAAATAACCACAGGCTCCAGCATACCAACCGCGATTATATCCTTCACGTTGGCGGATAAAACTGAGTGCCGATTCTTTTGGTAAACCGCCAACCGCAGGTGTTGGGTGTAAGCCTTGAAGTAATTGAAAGTCATTTACTCCTGCTTTTAACTCTGCGCGAATTGAGCGGTGTAAATGCTGAATATGGGTGAGTTTAAAGATTTTAGCTGATTCATCAGCACCTACATAATTGCTCAGAGGGGTGAGTACATCAACAATCTCTTGTCTAACCAATTGGTTTTCATGGCTGTTTTTTGAGTCTTCTAAAAGCTGTTTAGCTAAAAATTCATCTTCTTCCTGATTGAGCCCACGCACAGTCGTCCCAGCTAATGCTTCAGTAAACAATTCTTTTTGTCTACGCAAATATAAGCGCTCAGGCGAGCATGATATAAAGGTTCTGTCTGGGCTGAACTGAAAGCCAAATTGGAAACTATTTGGGTTTCTTCCTTGCCAACATGCCAATACCATCCAAGGGTCGACAACATCATTAATCTCAAGTTGAGTTTGACGAGACAGTACTACTTTAGGCGTGGTTTGATTGAATTTGGGTTGAGTGACCTGTTCAACCAGCTCTTTCCAACGCTGATAATTAGGTAAGTCGCTACGGCCCATCAATGGCAGTTTATTAGGTGGTGATAGCGGTTTGGCTGGCTTTAATTGCTCTATTGCTTCTATTGCAGCATCGCATTCAGTTTGTTGATCAGTATCTTCAAAATTAAGGTTGACCAAGAGTTTGACAATATTGCCATGACGTCGAAGTTCGATACGTGGCAGCACAAAGCGTGTGCGCCCAAAATCAGGCCAGCATTCTACTGTGCGATCAAACGCGACGCCGCCATAATAGCGAATATCTTGATTACTGCTTTTACCGCGTTGTGATTGGTAAATCGATGACAGTAATTCATCATCAATTTCTTGTTCTTGTTTGAAGTCTTTACAGGCGCCAATAGCGGCAACTTCTTCCTGTTTATCACGCCCATGCCAATAAATTCGTGGATACTGTGTTTGAGCACCTAACCAAGACAGTAATGGAATTGACTTTGCTTCCACAGAAATCTGCACTATGTGTTCTTTGGCGTGAGCCAACTTCATAGCGTTTAGCTTGTCGATTAACTGGCTAAATTGCTCAGAAAAAATGTGGCTAGGCAACAAAGACTCCAATAGTTGATAACTCAAATTGATGAAATGAGGAAGAGTAATATGGGTTTATGTAAATTATGCCTTAAGTTAATGAAGGGTTCAAAAACTGTCAATCTTAAGCCGCAATTGCTGTGATCTTAATTGCTAATATAATCTATAAAAATGGGCGATAATGATAATCAATCCCGCTAACTGCCTGAATTTGAACACTGTTAAAGATTAGTACATTTTATTTGGAGTATTTAGTCGAGACAGGATAAAATAACGATACTAAATTTACACATTTAACATTTTAAGTCATAAGTATTAGCATTATTCACTACTACTACTTCTTTACCGTATTCGGAGATTTACCCGTTAATGAGTCAGATTGATGAGTCAAAAGATGTCATTCGCATTCCAGTAAGCCGCTTAGGTTTAGGGATGTTTGTGGTAGCGATTGACCGTAAAGAAAGCAAAGTGGCCATTAGCAATGCAGGACAAATTAAGCATCGTGACTCAATTGCGAAACTCGATAAAGCAGGTATCAAAGCTGTTTGGGTGGATGTTGAGCGTTCATCTGATAGTTGTGGCTTAAAGAAAAACAATTCAGCTAAATTAGCACGAAAACCAGTAGCTACCCGCGAAACTAAGCAAACTCAAGCGAAGAAAATTCTCTCTGAGGCGAAAAACCTCGTGCGGAAAGTGCTGTCTGAAACTTATGAAGGTAAAGCGGTTGAAGTCGCGCCTTTTGAAGATATTGCAGACAAAATGATTGAATCAGTGATGGATGATGCCGATGCATTAAAGTGTGTTTCAGCGTTAAGAACAAAAGATGCCTATTTACTTGAGCATTCTGTCAATGTGGCATTTTTGTTGGTGACATTTGGTAAGCATCTAAATCTCGATAAAGCATTATTGAAAGAAATGGCTGTGGGAGGAATTTTGCATGATATTGGTAAAATTCAAGTGGATAACAAGATCCTCCACAAACCAGGCAAACTGACTGATGAAGAGTTTGAAGAAATCAAAATGCATCAGGTGTACGCAAGAGATATCATGCAAGAAACCACTGGTTTATCGCAAGTGAGTAAAGATGTTTGCTTAATGCATCATGAAAAGCTAGATGGTAACGGTTATCCCAATGGCCTTAAAGGTGATGAAATACCACAACATGGCCGTATGAGCTGTATTGTTGATATCTTTGATGCCTTGACTGCCACTCGTTGCTATAAAGAAGCAATGAGCCCTGCGGCTGCGTTTAAAATCTTAATGAAGTTAACCCCATTTCATCTCGATCAAACACTCGTTTATGAGTTCATCCGCTGCGTCGGGATTTACCCTGTGGGTTCACTAGTGCAATTGTCTGATGAAAGAGTTGGCATTGTGTGGGAATCAAAGGGACGTGATGCATTAAACCCTGTGGTGAAGTGTTTTTATTCGCAAAAGCATCGACGTTATACCGATGTCACCTTTGTTGATTTACGTAAATCAGATTTAAATATTGAGCGGGGTATATCTCCTCGTTCTCTCGAAGTCGACCCTAGCCCATTTTATTAATTCACAATAAATACAAACGCTCAATGAACACTCATGTGAGCGTTTGAAGTTAATTACTTACCCGTATTTTTTGATTGCTCCCATTCACCAGCGTCACCCTTTTTAGCTTTCTTGTTGTATATTCCCTTTGACTTACTCTCAATCCATTTTCGGAGATAAAATGAAATCTTTGGTTAGCATTATTGTCATTCTACTTTCTTTAGCGTTGCTTATTCCTGGGGTGACACAACCTATTTTGACCATTCAAGGCAGCATCGAAAAAGCTGAGTTGGTTGAAACTGGGGTCAATATGTTTACCGACAGCTTATCTGAAAGTTCGCGAAATAGTGCTCGCAGCATGATGGAGATGGCCATTAATATGTTTGGGTTTGATTCCATTGAAGGCGAAGTCGAGGTGTTTTATAAAACCCGCAGCATTGTCGATACTGTCAATGAGCTTTATCAGTCAAATAATGTGCTTGTCGCAGCTTTAGTTGGCATATTTAGCATGGTGTTTCCTGCAATAAAGCTACTTCTCATGCTGGTTATCTGCTTACCATGGTTTACTCGTCAGCAGCAAAGTGTGATTAAGGTGATTAGTGCTATTGGCAAGTGGTCAATGGCAGATGTATTTGTTGTTGCTTTGATTGTTGTTTATATGGCAGGTAATGCTTCAGCGGGAATGGGTGAATTATTAAAGACCACTGCTCAATTTGAACCTGGCTTTTATTTTTTCAGCGCTTATTGCGTCTTTTCAATCGCCAGTCATTGGATGGTTACGAGTATATTTATCAACTCAGCAGAAGATGTGTCTCATAAATTAGCTAACAGCCACACGGCGTAAATTCTGAGACGGCTTAGCTATTATTTTTGTATTACTTATTGAAAAAGTTACTATTTAAATTATCCAATAAGCCTGTCTTTAAATGACGACAGTGTAATTCAGCATAACTTAGAAATAATCAGTATTGGCGGCTTAAATAGACTCTTCCGATAATTGCCTTGAGTATCCTAAATCGAGGCAATGATGATTTCATTGTTTAAAGCAGGGTTAAAACCCCAATCTAAAATAAAAATATACAAAGCTATCGCGATTATCAGCTTGTGCATTATTGCTATTGTTGCTTCTGTGCAAACAACAGGACTAACCCGTGCGGTGATAGAGCTATTAGCTTTTGGCGGGCTTATTGGGCTCGCGTTAGCTAAGCCCTATATTCAGACACAAGCATCACAGGACGCTGAGTAGCGACCTTCCAGCAATATTCACATTGCTAGATTTAGTGCTGCTTTACTGTTTTTCCTATCCTTCACTATCCTTCACTATCCTTCACTATCTTATCCATAAAATATAACCCAGTGATGAACTACCAATGGCTAGCCAGAGTAGTACGCCTAACAACAGAGGCTTAGGTCCATTGGCGCGCATTTTACTGACTGTGATACCCGCACCAATCAAGAATAAACACACAATCAATAATTGCTTCGATACGCTAAAAAGCACGTCATAGACAGGTTGGCCTTGGGGAATAAAATAAGCCGTTAAAATAGCTAAACAATAAAAACCAATAAAGTACGGAATAGATATTTTTGACTTGTCACCACCAAACGCGATGGCGCTGAGTAAAGCGATTGGAATTATCCACAAAGCGCGAGCTAGCTTAATTGTGGTTGCCGTTTTTAAAGCTTCATCGCCATAAGCTGACGCAGCGCCAACAACTGAAGAAGTATCGTGAATCGCAATCGCGCTCCAAACCCCAAAGTCATACTGGCTCAACGATAATGCATGACCAATGGTTGGAAAGAGGAACAATGCGGCTGAATTGAGTAAAAAAATACAGGCGAGCGATACAGCAATTTGATCATTCTTAGCATTAATCGCAGGCGCGACAGCGGCAATCGCGCTGCCACCACAAATCGCGGTGCCACAGCTAATCAAGTGGCCAGTTTTATCTTCTAACTTCATTAATCGGGTTAACCCGAAACCCAATATAAGGGTGAAAAAAATAGAGCCAACGATTAAGCCTAAGTTATTGCTACTTGCAGAAATTGCTTCAGGTAAATTAATACCAAAACCTAAGCCGACAATAGAATAAGCCAATAGCTTTTTGGTGACTTTATTTAAATCAATACTGACTGGTACCATACCTAAGCTGGCAAGAGTAAAGCCCATTAGCAAGGCTATTGGAGAGGAGATAATTGGCGTTAAACATATCAAACCTACAGCAATAAATAGCCATAATTTGAATTGCGCAGAAAAACCACTAGTCATGAACAGTCACTCAAAAAATTGATGGTCTATTGTAGCAATTCGAAAGACATTGAACGATAACAGAAGATGAAAAACCATCAGCTAGAATAACTTTTGTCGTGTTGCGGCGCTTGAGTGATATTTTAGTCGCGAAATATCGTGACTTGATTATAATAACCGCACTAATGATGAGTTTTACAGATGGTATTAGAGATGACAACGTCAGCAAACTTAGCTACTCCCCACTTTTTGCCTGAGAACACTTTATTGCTAAATGCGATAACCGAAGGTGTTTACGGCTTTGATCTCAATGGTAATGCCGTATTTATTAACCCTGCAGCGGAGCAAATGACAGGCTGGGAAAGTGCTGAATTAATTGGCAGAAATATTCATGACTGTCATCACCATAGTCACGCTGATGGTAGCCCTTATCCTCAGCATGATTGCCCCATTTACCGAACCTTGCACGATGGTGTTGCTCGTCAGGTATCGGAGGATGTTTTTTGGCGTAAAGATGGCACTAGCTTTCCCGTTTATTATAGTTCTACCCCTGTTTATGATAACGGTGTGTTGATTGGAGTCATCGCGATATTTCGAGATGTCAGTATACAAAAACATACCGAAGACTCACTGCGCGAGGCATTAGCACAGGTGCAGGCACTGTCGGAGCGACTCGCCTCTGAAAATCAATATTTACTTACTGAGCTTCAAGGAAAGCAAGGTGCGATGGGGTTATCTGGTAACAGCCAAGCAATTAGCCATTTAACTCAGCAAATCAACCTAGTGGCTAATACCGACAGTACCGTGTTGATTTGCGGCGAGAATGGCACTGGTAAAGAGCTGGTGGCACGAAGCCTTCATCAATTAAGTCATCGAAAAGATCATCCTTTAGTAAGCGTGAACTGTGCGGCCTTTTCTGCATCGATATTAGAAAGTGAACTGTTTGGTCATGAAAAAGGCGCCTTTACTGGTGCAGTTAGCAGACGCAAGGGGCGATTTGAGTTGGCCCATAATGGCACCTTATTTTTAGATGAAATTGCCGAATTAAGCCTTGAAGCCCAATCAAAGCTATTGCGAGTAATTCAAGAGCAGGCCTTTGAGCGAGTCGGCAGCAGCGAAACGATTAAGGTCAACATTCGACTAATCGCCGCGACTCATCACGATTTGCAAGCACGAGTGGAGCAAGGCTTGTTTAGAATGGATTTGTACTATCGACTCAATGTGTTTCCTATTATCGTGCCGCCCTTACGACAACGTCGTGAAGATTTACCTGCATTAGTCAGCGACTTAGTCGCTTCTTTAAGTCAGAAATTAGGCAAGAAAATCACCAAAGTGAGTGCCCAAGGTTTAAAGAAACTTCAGCAATATGCTTGGCCTGGCAATGTACGTGAACTGCAAAATCTAATTGAGCGCGAAATCATTCTGACGCAAACTCAAATGCTTGATTTTAAGAGCTTATCGCTTAATTCTGCTCAACAAGCTGATTTATCGACTAGTCAATCCCTCACTATGGCGCAAGCTGAAGCTGCACATATTGTCAAAACGCTTGAGGCTACTCAATGGCGAATTTCTGGGGCTCATGGCGCAGCTGCCATGCTTGATATGCCGCCAAGTACCTTACGTTCAAGAATGAAGAAGTTATCCATTAGCCGCTAGATGATTTGGTTAAACAGAAAGATAAGTTCGATTGAGTCACGGTATATCGCCAATTGGTGATATGTCGTGACTTGTTAAGTAGCAGATATTATTTATAGTGATTAAAATCAGGTGGTTATGTTTTTATTGTGATTGGCGCAGGTTTTGCTATTTAGCGTACAGCTAATAAGAGAAAACTAGGAACCACACAATGTCAGATCCAGTATCGTCAGAGCCAGTATCAAGTCGGTTACCCACTTCTTCCACCCTGCGTATTCCCGTTGTTAATGTTAGCGCTTCAGGCAAAATTCATGTGCGGGAACAGCAAGGCGTGTTTCAAAAGATCCGTCAGCACACTAATACTTTGCTAATAGCCATATTTTTCATTATCCCTTTCCTCAATTTCAACGGGCGTCAGGCTATTTTGCTTGATGTGACCGAGCAGCAGTTTTTCTTTTTCAATATTACCTTGTGGCCGCAAGATTTCACTGTGTTGGCCTGGGTGTTCATGGCTGCGGCATTCGCGCTGTTTTTTGTCACTGTGTATTGGGGCCGAGTTTGGTGCGGTTTTTTATGTCCGCAAACTGCCTGGACAGCTATGTTTATGTGGGTTGAAGCGAAAATTGAAGGTAATCATCATCACCGTACAGCATTAGATAATGCGCCGTTATCTGCATCTAAAGTGGGCAAAAGGTTGTCAAAGCATACTGCTTGGGCATTCATTGCATTAGTGACAGGTTGTGGTTTTATGGGGTACTTCATGCCTGCACGCGACTTGTATATTGATATTTTCACTTTTAGCAGCGGTTTTTGGACCGGAGTCTGGGTGTGGTTTTTTGCACTCTGTACTTACTTAAATGCGGGTTGGATGCGAGAGATGATGTGCTTGCATTGCTGTCCTTATTCACGATTTCAGGCGGTGATGTTCGACTCGAACACTAAAACGGTCAGTTATGACGCGGCTCGAGGTGAAAATCGTGGTCCTCGTAAGCGCAATAAAAGAGGAACAGACATCGACAAAGTCGTTAAACCTGAAAGTTTAGGTGACTGCGTTGATTGTCATTTGTGTGTCGATGTTTGTCCAACTGGTATTGATATCCGTAATGGACTGCAATATGAGTGCATTAATTGTGGTGCCTGCGTTGATGCCTGTAACCAAACGATGGAAAAGTTTGGGTATCAGCCAAACCTTATTAGCTTTACCAGCGAAAATGCCCTTGATAAAGGCCAGAAACCGTCTATCTGGTCAGTCAAAGCGCTGGGCTATGCGAGTGCGCTATTAGTGATGTTGGTGCTCATTGTGATGGATTTGAATAGTCGCACTGATATTCAATTAAATGTAATTCGTGATCGCCAAAGTCTGTATCGCGTGATCAATAGTCAGTCGGATAATGAAGTGATAGAGAATAGTTATTTACTGAAAATACGTAATAAAACTCAGCAAGCGGCTTTTTATAATATCAGTATTGCTTATGACAACGTGTCTGCTTATGAATTTGAGATTGAAACCGAAACCTTGGTATTGATTAAGGCGGCTGAACAGTTGGAATATCCAGTAACGGTCACCAGTGTAATGAGAGATAATCTTGGCATGACAGCAGGTAATGCACGTGATGAACTCACTTTCTTGATCACTGAAGTGAATTCAGCGGCTGAAATTGACTCTCAAAAACCCTTAAATCAAGTGTCTCAAGAATCGCGGTTTTTTAGGCCTTAATAGATAAAAAAGAACAATAAATACAAGATACAGCGGGAAAATTTTAACGTTCCATTTTAGGGCGAGCTGAACAAATAACGAACTATTATAGTGCTTTAGATAAATAACTTATAGCATCACAATATGTTAACAACTTGTTTCTTTTGGTTTTTTAATAATGGCATAGAACTGGCAAAACATGATCAGAATTAAGTCTAGGAGTGTGTAGCTATGTCGTATATTGAACCAAAAGAGTTCGCCGTAAAAATGGTCGATTCAGGTGAGCAGAAAATCTTCATGTCAACCAAGGACACTTTAGTCCGTGCCTTTATGGCGGGGGCTATTTTAGGTCTGGCGGCATTTTTTGCCATAACCGTGATAGTTAAGACAGGCAGCTTACTTACGGGATCAATTTTGTTCCCTGTAGGTTTTATTATGCTGTATTTAATGAAGTTTGATCTATTGACTGGGGTATTCACTCTGGTGCCATTAGCAGTGTTAGATAAACGAAATGGTTGTACTGTCGACCAAATGCTGCGTAATTGGGGTTTAGTGTTTGTGGGTAACTTTGCCGGCGCCCTTACTGTGGCCTTTTTTGCATCGTTCATTTTGACTTATGGATATAACACCGATGGTGGTGTGTTGGCTGCGAAAGTCAGTAGTATTGGTGAGTCACGAACCTTAGGTTATCAGGAACATGGCTTTGCTGGATGGATGACCATTTTCATCCGTGGCATGTTATGTAACTGGATGGTATCTATGGGGGTTGTTGGTGCAATGATTTCAACTTCAGCCAGTGGCAAAATGATGGCGATGTGGATGCCGGTGATGTTGTTCTTCTTTATGGGGTTTGAACACTCAATTGTGAACATGTTCCTGTTCCCATTCTCGATGATCATGGGGGGGGACTTCACTGTAATGGATTACCTTGTTTGGAATGAAATCCCTACCGCGCTTGGTAATTTAGTTGGTGGATTTGTGTTAGTTGGTTTACCGCTTTATCTTACTCATGTAAAAGAAAGCCCAGCACGTAAGCGTGAACAAGCACGCCGCGAAAAGCTTGCATAAGCTTTTGATGATTAATGCTCTGTGCCATTAAGCAGGTTTAGCTTACGGTAGCAGAGCATTTTTATTTTCTATGTCTAAAACACTCAAACTGACCATTGGCCAACATAGCGTTAGCGGGGTTAAACCTGTTAACCAAGATTGCTGTGGCAGCCGACAGCCGAAAAGCCCACAGCTTAATAGTAAAGGTGCCGTGGTCGCAATTGCCGATGGTATTAGTAGCAGTGACGTCAGTGATATTGCTAGCGAAACCGCGATTAGTAACTTTCTTAATGATTACTATGCAACCTCTGACGCTTGGTCGGTTAAAACCTCCGCACATAAAGTCTTACAAGCCTTAAATCATTGGTTGTTTGCTCAAGGCCAACAAGGTCTGCACCGCCATGATGCGAATAAAGGTTATGTCTGCACCTTCAGCGCATTAGTGTTTAAATCTAATACCGCGCATTTATTTCACTGTGGCGATTCACGTATTTATCAATTAAGTGGTCAGTCATTAGAGCAATTGACTAAGGATCATCGCCGTTATGTTGGTGATACAAGTTACCTGAGCCAAGCATTAGGTATTAGTCCATTGTTAAGCTGTGATTATCATGCTCATCCGGTTAAACAGGGCGACATTTTTGTGCTCACGACAGACGGAGTACATGAGTTTTTATCTGCTAAAGTCATTGCTGATGCGATTATTCAAGAGGTCGAACGAGGACAGAAAAGGGCTAGTGCAGTTACAACTCTTGTTGATAAAAAAGCTATTGATGCAAAAGGTGCTGATTTTGATCGAGTTGCGCAAGACTTGGTGGCGCAAGCGTTGGCTGCTGGGGGGGATGATAATCTGACAATCCAAATTGTCAGCGTTGATGGGTTGCCCAGCCATGAGGTGAATGAGTTTAAACAATTGTTGACTCAACTGCCTTTACCGCCCGCTTTGCATAGCGAACAAGAGTTCGAAGGCTTTACCATTCAGCGTGAATTGTATGTTAGCAGTCGCAGTCGAGTTTACCTTGCTCAGGATAAAGCATCAGCCCAGCGGGTGGTCATTAAGGTTCCTTCTGATGAAATGCGCCACAATGAAGGTCATTTAGAAACCTTGTTAATGGAAGATTGGGTGGCACAAAGAGTATCTAACACTCACTTATTAAAATCATTCGTATCAACATCGCCTAAACAATACCTTTATACAGTAACTGAGTATGTTGAAGGCTGTACTTTGGCCCAGTGGATCCATGACCACGCACAACCTGACTTAGACACAGTGAGAAATCTGGTTATTCAAATAGCCCGAGGCTTACAAGCTTTGCACCGACAAGAAATGGTTCATCAAGACTTACGTCCTGAAAATATTATGATAGATACTGCTGGTGTGATTAAAATTATCGACTTTGGCGCGGCGGCAGTGGCTGGAATCATTGAAACCCAAGGGCTTGATGATCACATGCTGGGCACGGCGCAATACAGTGGTCCAGAGTACTTTGTTGGGGAATTAGGGGATAATCGCAGTGATATTTTCTCACTGGCGGTGATTACCTATCAGATGCTCACTGGTTATTTACCCTATGACGCGAATGTTGCTAAGGCGACAACATTAAAAGCGCAACAAAGTTTGCGATATATTCCAGCCCGAAGTCGAAATGCTGCCGTGCCTCACTGGGTTGATTATGCACTTGAAAAAGCCCTGGCAGTGGATCCCGCAAAGCGCACCGCAGAAGTATCTGAGTTTATTTATAACCTCAAATACCCACACCCTAAAGCGACTCGAGAGAGCGTGCCTTTTATTGATAAAGACCCGATTTTATTTTGGCAGCGGTTATCTTTGTTGTTAGGGCTAGGATTAGTCATTGCTTTGCTGAATTAAGCTGAATATGACTTAATATAAATAGCTAACCCCAAGATTTCAAAGTTAATAGTATTTACTCAACCGCTCAGCTTAATTCATTTTTAACGATAATTACCAAGCTTTATAAGGCAAAAACTTACCATTCATGGTGATCACCACTCTGTCGCCCTTCGGATCTGTTTGCTTTTCAACATCCATAGAGAAATCAATGGCGCTCATAATGCCATCGCCAAACTGTTCTTGGATGACTTCTTTAAGTGTTTCACCGTAAACACCAACCACTTCATATAAACGATACACTAGCGGATCTTGTGGTACATCACGTTGCCATTTTTTGGTGGGATAGGCCTTAAGTGCAGCTTGTGATCCTGCAGGAAGCTCCAGTAACTGGCACAGTTTTTCTGCCACTTTCTCTGGCATGCTGTTCATCCCTAAACAAGCTGATGTGACCCAAACACAGCCCATTCCTAATTCATCAGCAATATTTTGCCAACTTAATTGACGTGCATGTTTTGCTAATACAATGGCTTCAACGACTTGTTCTTTATTCATTTTATATTCCTATAGGGATGATAAACACAGATAAGACGTCGCAAGAGTTAGACCATGATTGAATCTATTTAAAATCAGTGGCTTACTGTTTTAAAATGTAGGGTCGCGTCTGTTTTAGTGCAAGAGCAGCAAATTATTGGTGCGATATTATTGGTGTGATAAATGATGAGGAGCTCTAAGAAGGGTGGCGGTAGAATTGTTGATAACAAAAAGGCTGACAATTATGTCAGCCTTAATAACAGTGTTTACTAACGCTAACTAACGCTAACTAACGCTAACTAACGCTGATGCATAGCGTAATCGGTACCGTCTTTAGCGGTAAATACTTTGCAATTTCCTTCTGTCGGTAAACAGCGAGAGTGCAGCATGCTTACCCATTGCTTGTAAGGTGTTGGTAGGTTTTTAATTGGCAATGCAACTTGTATATCTTCAATGTGTGCAGGGTCGTTCGCACCTAGTTCGCCATTTCGATCAAAACTTACTTCAACATGGGTATCGTTATTTTTTAGTACGATAGAAGTTGGATCACTTTTATGACCGGTTAGCGCAACAAATTGACAAGGATTTTGTAATCCACATTGGCTACCATCTTTCATAAACGCTAAAAGATGCGTGTAGTAAATAACATAGCTACTGACATCGGCATGTGAGCCTTCTGTTAGTGGAAAATTGTCATCTAAAAATACTTTCGCATTGTTAATCTTATCTGCGTTAGTACTGGTCGCCACAAATTGTTCTTCAATGAAGTTGTTAAGGTTGTGAGCGGCTGTGTTGGTGTGCATTGTTGTCATAGTCATAACCTTATCCTCTTCGCTTGGGTCATTACACTGACTGGTTGTTTAACTCAGCTCAGTGTTACTTCTATTTATTTCTGATTCATGTTGTAAGTTCAGTAAGCAAATCTTAAAAACTGTTTCCCGATTGCTTAATTTGTAGTCTAGAGTATTTTTCACTACAATTTCACAATAAAAATTTTACACTGTGAATTTTACAAAATGCGTAATGATCAAAGCTTAATGAGAAAGTCACATTTTCTTGGCACCAAGATTAGAAATCTACGTAAACGAAATCACCTGACGATGGAAGATTTATCGGCCAGGTGTATTCGTGTCGATTCCAGTTCTGCGCCTTCGGTATCGTATCTGTCGATGATAGAGCGAGGTAAACGAGTGCCCAGTGCTGGGATGTTGGCTGTGATTGCGACAGTGTTTCAAAAAGAGGTGGAATGGTTCTTAGATGACATGCCTGAAGAGCAATCCATTACGCCAGAAAAAGGTCGCCGTGGTGGTATAAGTGGCATGCCACTTGAGCCCAGCTTCTTATTTTCAAATGATATTCTACAGATTGCGATCCCTGAAATGTTGTCACAAACCGGCACATCAGGAAGGCAATTTGCGCAGTTACTTATTCGTGCTCATCAAGAGCATCATCAAAACCACTTTCCTGATCTTGAACGCGCCGCAGAAGATATCGGCAAGAAACAAATGCCATTAAGCGCCGATGAAATGCTCAGTACAGCTAAAAGTATGGGGCTAAAAATTAAGTGGATTGATGAAATTCCTACTGAAGTCTTGGATGAAACAGGGGCGAGTTCTGCGCGGCTGACGACATCATTTTTTGAACCGCCAGCGACAATTTTTATTAATAAAGCCCTAAAATCTAATGCGCCAAGATTGAAATATGACCTAGCAGTGCATATTGGTCATTGTGTTTTACACAATAAAGATGGCTTAAAAAGTGTCATGACTTCAGGGCGACGTATTGAGGCTGATGACGATGCCACCATGCAATCAAATACCCTAAATGCGCAAGATATTTTGCACGCTTGGCGTGATTTTGAATCTAGCTTTTTTGCAGGAGCATTGTTGTGCCCTAAGGTGCCATTTAGACAGCTACTTGACCGCCACGGTTACGAGATTGATATCCATAAACAATTGCAAGTTTCGGCTTCTGTGGCGATGAGACGGATGACGGTGGTTTCGCCTTATCCGCATTGGCATTACTTTGATGCTTATGCGCCAGGAAAGCTTAAGGCCGTTTATCGTGGCAATGGTATTCCACTGCCTTGGGGTAACATGCGCATTGTTGAAGACCCTTGTCATCACTGGGCTGTGTTTAGAAAAATCAATGAGCCTTCAACAGGCACATCAGCGCAAATATCGATTTTGAATGTGGGTAATGAACCGCGAATTTATTGTTGTGAATCGATAAAAGTAGATGATTCCGCAGGTAACCCACATGTGTTGTGTGCTGGGATTGATCTGAACCCTGCCATTGAAGCACAAGGTAAAGATGCGGTTAAAATTACCGAAGATTTAAAGCAAGCCTGTGTTGAAAATGGTGGCTTAGTGGCGATTCCAAAAGCCATTAAAGCGGATCTCACTAGTGTGGCTAAAATACTCAATATTAATTGGATTGAACGTGGTATCGAAAATGATGCTAGGGTGATTTGTTCACGTGGTGCAGTGTGTCCACGTCAGCCAAGCTGCTATGCCAGTGGCAAAGCGCAGTGTGAATAAAACCCTTTGCTGTGTTATGTGAATAAGCCCTATGCAGAGCATAGGGCTTACCAGTTAAGTAAACATACGATTAAGCAAATTATTAAGCCAAGTATCGAGCTGTAGTTGGGCTGATAACATTTGCCCATCATTGTTATTGAATGGACAGTCATCGCCAAAAGCGAGTTGTAGCTGCACGATTTGTGCTGTATCCCACTCAGGGTGAAATTGCACACCCACTTGCCGCTGATGATGGAACATTTGCTGCGACCAAAGGGAAGAACTTGCCGTAATTGTTACTGCAGCATCTGTGAAATTAAACCCTTGATAATGCCATTGAGGCACCTGCATCAATTGGTTATTATCAAAAATCACTCGCTGCCAGCCTAACTCTGGCTTTTTCAAAGGGCTTAAGCTTGCGCCCAATGTTGAAGCTAATAACTGGGCCCCTAAACAAATTCCTAAAATAGGCATGTTACGCTGAACAGCTTGGTTGATAAGTGCCAGCTCTGCTCGCATCCAACTGGGACAATCGACCACATCCATTGGCCCACCTAATATGATTAATCCATCTATTTCATCTAATCTAGGTAAGCAGTTATTCGGCGCCATGAAGTGCACCAAAGTGTGCCCCTCAATGCTGGCCCAATCAGCAATTCTCCCAGCACCTTCGGCTGGGTGATGTTGGATTATTGCTATGGTTAAATTTGACATATGCTTTCCCTAATCGTCATTTCCACTACTGCAATTCACCTGTTTCAAGGTAAATCTCAATCAGCTGTTCAGGCGAAATGGACAAGTGCTCAGCAAATTCAACCTTTGATGCGTGCAATGAATTTG
Organism: Shewanella sp. 10N.286.51.B7; assembly: GCF_002873615.1. NCBI lineage: Bacteria > Pseudomonadati > Pseudomonadota > Gammaproteobacteria > Alteromonadales > Shewanellaceae > Shewanella > Shewanella sp. 10N.286.51.B7. Next base: position 37,391 of record NZ_MCUF01000022.1, on the reverse strand, counting down.
ATAATTCTAGGGTTATCGGAGCCGTGAATGGCCCAGCTTGTTTTTCAGTTGTAAGTTGCTCAGTAAGTGCAGAATTCACTTGATAAGTCATTGGTCGGTCTGGGTTTAATACCCGTAAAAGGTGGTCGGCTTCAGGCCTGTTTTCAAGTAATTTAATTAAAAACTGATTCTGGCTTTGGTTAGAGGCTGCAATCATTAAGTATTGAGCAATGTTGGTCTTCTCTTGGGCGGTTTGCATACTGAGCTCAGTAAAGATGATCACTTTATCAATAATAATCTTCTGCGATGAGAAACGTGATGTTCCACCCCGCTCAAAATGTCCCTCTACAACCTCTATTTGTAAATGGGTGAGAGGGTTATCGCTGTCGGGATGTAAGCGCATTAAGTCAAAGGGCTTAGGGACAATCGTCCAAAGTTGTTCAGACTGCGTTGATTGTTGCGCTAGCTGCTGTTTGACCGCTTTGTCGGTTGCGGCATCACTAAAGTGAAACTGCATGACCATTTGTACATTATGAGGTTGATGATACATGGGCAAATGCGATGCAAACAAGCCATCATCGCCACCGAATAAGGTCATGCCGTGCAAACCAAAATGGCTGTCATCTGCATGGGAGGTGGGAGAAATAAACTGGCTGATGACGATAAAACATACTGCGAGAAATCTGAGGTTGTACATTGTCGGCTCCTATCTGGAAAATAAATCAGATGGGGCCGTCCCCGGATGAATATCTACTGGCATACATCCCTTATGTGGAAGGTATAAGTAAATTGAGGTCGTCCTCAAATACCATTTTACTACAAACTAATAACAATTCGTAGCCATGAAAATGGCTAGAACATTTGACTACTTATTAAACTAATTTTGGTCTAAGCATCTGTATTGTAGGCTATTGGTTCTAAATCTTAATAGTGCTGTTGAATCTTGAAAGTAAAGGCTGCAATATTCGCCATGATATATAGCTTATATCAGTAGTTTGCTGCCCAAGGAATAGGGGTTATTTATACATTTCATGATTAATTCCACTTTATATTCCTTCTTCGGCATCCCTTTATTGCCAAGCTATTAGTTTAGTAAAAATAAATTAGATTAAGCTCAATTAAGCCAAATTTTAAGGATAAAACTATCTCGAGAAGGTAGATTTCAAGGAGCAACCATGAAGTACATCAAGTTGATGGTATGGGGATTGTCATTGTGCATTTCACATTCTATTGTCGCCGCCACAGTGGAAGATTATTCTCGCCACAGTGATTATTACAATGTCAAAGTTTCACCTGATGGTAAACACTTAGCTGTACTAGTGAATGATGAAGGTAAAAGAAAACTGGCCTTTTTACGCACTGATAGTTTTGAACTCGTTTTTGCACTCAATTCTAATGGTAAAGATCAGCCTGCAGATTTTTATTGGGTCAATAATGAGCGCGTGATTGTGCAAGTTGTTCAGAGCCGAGGAAGATTAGAACAACCGATTAATGTGGGTGAGATTTTTGCGGTTAACTACGATGGCACTAAACGCAAAATGATTTTTGGTTATCGTGCACAATCAGGCAACTATCAAGGTTTTTTACTTGATAAGCTGGAAGGTGAAAAAAAGTATGTACTAATTAGCAAGCAAGCATTGAGTCGAGATGGGGATGTTTTACCAGAAGTGGTTAGGCTTAATGTTTATACAGGGAAGGAGCGTCGAGTTAAACGCGCACCGATTTCTTATAGCCAGTTTTTAGTCGATAACGATGGTGTGCCAAGATTTGTGGTTGGTGCTGATAAGAATGCTAAGACTAAAATTTTCTATCGTGAAGGAAAAGGTGAAGATTGGCAGTCATTCGAGCAGCAAATTGATGGTGAGTTTACGCCGTTAGCATTCACCAGTGATAACCAGTCGGTTTATGCATTAAAAACTGATCCTGAAAAACCGAAAGGTTTATATCGTTATGACTTAAAAACCAACGAAGAAACCTTTTTATACCGCAGTGAGATTGCCGATCCAACATATGCGATTAAATCTGATTTAAATGAAGTGTATGGCTTGAGGTTAGATGAAGATTACTCAAGCTACATTTTTATTAAACCTGATACCCAGGAAGCTAAATTACATAAAGCATTAGTGCAAGCCTTTAATGGCGACAGCGTGGAAATCACCAGTAAAACTCAAGACGGAAAGCAAATGGTGGTGCATGTTTCCAGCGATCGTAATCCTGGTTCGTTTTATTTATTCGATACAGAAACTATGAATGCACGCTTTTTATTAGCCAGCCAATCTTGGATTAAAAAAGAGCAGCAAGCGCAAACAGAGCCATTCCGTATTAAAACGCCTGACGGACTAGTACTTAATGGCTATTTAACACTACCGATAGGCAAAAAAGAAAACTTACCTACAGTGGTGTTACCTCATGGTGGCCCTCATGTTAGAGACTATTGGATGTATGATCCTCAAGCGCAGATGCTCGCAAACGGAGGCTATGCAGTCGTCAAAGTCAATTTTAGGGGGTCTGAAGGTTACGGCAAAAGCTTTATGGAAGCGGGTTACGGCCAATGGGGAACTGGGATACAGGACGATATTACTTTAGCGCTGAACTATGCCATTCAAGCAGGGGTAACAGATAAAGAGCGGGTTTGTATTTTTGGTGCAAGTTTTGGTGGTTACAGTGCCTTGCAAAGCGCAATCCGCCAGCCTGACATGTACCAATGTGCCATTGGTTACGTTGGGGTTTATGATTTACCTATGCTTTACAACGAAGGTGATATCGAAACGGCAAAATGGGGTGAGGCTTATTTAGATAAAACGTTAGGAACAAATGTTGTTGAGCAAAAGGCTCAGTCTCCGGTTTATAATCTTGATAAGTTAAAAGCGCCAGTATTAATTATTCATGGCGAAGATGATCAACGAGCTCATTTTGAACATGCTTTAGTGTTAAAAGATGCCTTAGACAAAAAAAATCACCCTTATGAGTGGTTAGTGAAAGATAAAGAAGGCCATGGTTTCTATAATGAAGATAATATTTTAGAAGCCAATAAAGCCATTTTGGCCTTTTTAGATAAGTATATTGGCGCTAATACCCAATAGCGATAAATAATTAAATCAGCTTAGTTTGATAAACCGTTTAAATTCATTTCACCTGAATTTAAACGGTTTTTTTATGTTTTAACCATTTACTATTAAATTATTCTTTTACTGGATTTGGCGGTAGTTCGACGTTTTAAACAGTAAACGTATGCAGAGATACAAGCTATTTATCGCCTGCAAATCGAGTGGTGAACTTTTTGTTTTTTATATTGGCGAATACAGATGAGAACTCGCTCACATATCGGTTAAGTTTGTAACAAAATTTTGTCGACAGTTTACTAAATTAACATTATTTTAGCGTGCCTGTATTGCCGTTAATGTCATAAGCATTAGACAACCTGGCGTTTTAACAACGGTTCACGCACAGTATTCCAACTCTTCAAAAATTAAACCAACCTGGCTGTCTCGCAGCATGGGGAAGCACGTGTGGTGTGGACTCTCTCAAATGAGTTTTTAATTGTTTCGGACAATGAAAATGAACAAACACTTCGAGCTTATCGATAAACCGACCTTTTTTGGTGCGTTAATATTACTTTTTTCAGTTGTGATCCCCTTGATGATATTCCCTGTAGAGGGAGCAGAATGGATTGCAGTGGCTAAAACCTTCATGACGGATAAGTTAGGCTTTGCTTACCTTGCTCTGGGGTTAGCGGCATTTTTCTTTATGATCTATATCGTTTTTTCTGATATTGGTCAGATTAAACTAGGCGATCCAGATGAATCGCCAGAATTTGGTTTAGCCTCTTGGGCTGCAATGCTTTTTTGCGGTGGCATTGGTGCCAGTATTTTATTTTGGGGCACCATTGAATGGGCTTATTACTATCAAAACCCACCTTTTCAATTAGAGCCAGGTAGCGAAGAAGCTATTCGTTGGGCTGCCACCTATGGTCTATTTCATTGGGGACCGATTGCTTGGTGTATCTATATGATCCCAGCAATCCCAATTGCCTACTTTTTCTATGTTCGCAAACAGCCGGTGTTGAAAGTCTCTGCTGCGTTAATGCCAGTGATTGGCGAAGCCCACAGTTTTGGTAAAGTGGGAAAGTTTATCGATATTCTGTTTATCTTTGGTCTGTTAGGAGGTGCGGCAACGACACTTGGTTTAGCTGCGCCATTGATCAATGAAGGTATTAGTTACTTATTTGGCATCCCTACTACGACAGGTAGCCAAATTGGTGTGTTGATGCTGTGTACTGCTATTTTTGCCTATTCAGCTTATATGGGCATGGATAAAGGGATTAAAATTCTTAGTAATATTAATTTCTGGGGTGCATTAGGGTTATTACTATTTGTGCTGGTGTGTGGTCCAACCATTTTCATGCTAGAAACTGGCTTAGACTCCATTGGTCGAATGCTATCAAACTTCTTTGTGATGGCCACGTGGGCAGAGCCTTTTGGCGGCCTAGGGACATTTGAAAATACTCACTTCCCACAGGATTGGACTATTTTTTACTGGGCTTGGTGGTTGGTTTTTGCACCTAGTATGGGGCTGTTTGTTGCGCGAATTTCTCGTGGAAGAACCATTAAACAGATGATTTCTGGTGCGGTGTTCTTTGGTTCGCTTGGTTGCTCAATGTACTTCATTATTCTGGGTAACTATGGTTTATCATTGCAGTTATCTGGTCAATTGGATGTGGTGTCAATCCTCAATACTGAAGGGGCTACCCGAGCAATTTTTGCTATTTTAGAGCAATTGCCTTTTAGTACGCTGGTTATAACGGTGTTTACTCTACTGTGTATCATTTTCACTGCCACTACATTTGACTCTATTTCCTATATTTTGGCGTCTGTCGTGCAAACCAACGTAACCGACGATCCTCTACGCTGGAACCGACTTTTCTGGGCTTTTACGTTATCCCTCATGCCTTCAGCATTGATGTTTATGGGCGGTTTAGCCACGTTACAAACTGCTGCCATTGTTGGTGGTTTACCCTTGCTAGTGATTGCAGTCATGCTGATGATTTCTGGTGTTAAAGCGGCTTCGTTAGATTTGAGTCATCAAGATGACTATGTTGACCCTGTGATTAATATTTCTGATCTGCCTGATGTTGATCCATGGAGCAAAGAAGGCCAAGCTTTGGCTCGTTTTGAACTCTTACGGGACAATGCTATTGAAGCGGCCAACTCAGAGCGTGAAGCTAATGAAGCCATTTGGATGTTGAAAAAACAATTACGAAAAGAGGCATTATCTCGCGGTGAATCTAGTGTCGATTTAGGAGATGCACCAGATGATATTATTGCTAACTTGCAGCAGCTTAATGTAGATGCTTTAAAAGCAAAAGAGGCAAAACTTGCAGCATCTGAACTTGCACAGCAGGCTCGTGTCGCCTTTGATGTTTTGATGAGAGAAAAGGAAGAACAGGAGCTGTTACTTGAACAAGAAGAAGTAAAACTTGCGATTCAAGCAAGACTAAACTCGCAAAGCTAATTAGGATTAATTTGCTGAAATTAAGCCACAAAAAAGCCGCTATTAAGCGGCTTTTTTATTCAAGATGAAGAATGAGGTTGAAGTGCTATCGCACTCATTATCTCAATATTTATCTCAATCTTTATCGCATGGTAACAAATTCTTCAGCGCCGGTCGGGTGAATCGCGACAACAGCATCAAAGTCAGCTTTTGTTGCACCCATCTTCATCGCAACACCAAAGCCTTGGAGGATTTCATCCATGCCAAAACCAATACCATGAATACCGACAACCACTTCATTTTCGCCAGCACAGATTAACTTCATTTTACAGGCTTCACGATGAGCGGTAATTGCGGTGTACATAGAGGTGAATCCAGATGTGTACACTTTAATGTTATCTTCGCCGAACTGTTCAGCCGCTTCTGGTTCAGTTAAGCCCATAGTGCCAATTGGTGGGTGACTGAATACGACAGTTGGAATGACACTGTAATCCATTTTAGCGTTTGGCATATTGCCAAATAAACGCTCAGACAGTAGACGCCCAGCTTTAACCGCAACAGGGGTCAGCTCTACGCCGCCTTCCATAATGTCGCCAACACAGTAAATGCCTTTTGCTGTGGTATTTTGCTGCTCATCAGTGACAACATAACCTTTAGCGTTAAGCTTAACGTCGGTGTTTTCTAAGCCGATATTACCCGTTGAAGGTGAGCGACCAATTGCCCAAATCAGCGTATCGACAGTGATGCTTTCACCGTTTTCAAGCTCAAGAGTTAAGCTGTCGTCTGCATTTTTCACTACTGCTTTTGGAATGCTGTGAGTGTGCAGCGTTGGGCCATTGATTTCCATGGCTTCAACTAAAGTGTCAGTTAAAATTGGGTCAAAATTACGAAGTGGAGCATGCTTACGGACTAACAAATGGGTTTCGCTGCCTAGGGCATGCAATACACCAGCAAGCTCTACAGCAATGTAACCAGCACCAACTACAGCGACACGTTTAGGTTGTTCGCGTAGCGCGAAGAAACCGTCAGAGTCGATACCGTACTCTGCGCCTAGAATATTTGGAATCGTTGGCGCGCCGCCTGTGGCAATAAGAATATGATCGGCAGTGTAATGCTCGCCATCGACTTCAATAGTATTGCTATTGACGAATTTACCGTAACCGTTCAGTAGAGTGACGTTGTTACTTGCAAAGCCACGGCCGTACGCATCATGGATGCGGCTGATATAAGCTTCACGGTTATCGACTAAGGTATTCCAGTTAAAGTTATTAACGGTGACGTCAAAACCATAATCTTTAGCAAATAAATGCATTGCTTCGGCTACATGAGCGCCATACCACATGACTTTTTTCGGTACACAGCCCACGTTTACGCAAGTGCCGCCAACGTGCTTAGCTTCAATAACCAATACTTTTGCGCCACGCATAGCCGCGCGATTACCAGAAGCGATACCACCACTACCTGCACCTAGGCAGATATAGTCAAAATGTTGAGCCATGTTAACCCTCTCTATTTATTACTTCTGCCAAGCTATCAATTAATTACAGCCTGACTTTAATAAGTGTTTATTTGAGTTTGAATGATTTAATTGCAGCCATTGTAGGGTGGAATGCAATCACAAGCTAGTTTCAAAGACCGTAAAGTCGGGGAATTTATTGCAGCGAATTGCTGACACTCAGTTTAAGACAGAGTCACAATACAGATACAAACAATCATGACTTTGCAGTGAGTAAGACTGCAAAGCTCTGTGTTAAATGATGAGTTGATCATTAGCGGCGGTACTGACATTCAGCTTGTTGCCCTTGTGAAGGACCTTCGCCTTCACAATCCATGCATTGCCATTCTGTCTCACGATGTGACAATTCAGTTTGCAGGTATGCCGCCTGATCATGGTGTTTGAGTTGATTCGATAACTGCTTTATGCGGTTGCCAAGCCAGCGGCAACTCGGGTCATTAGCAGTTTTTCCTGAGCTGGCGCTCAGTTTTGTTGGCTCAGGTTTACCTGTTATTTGGGGCTTATTATAAGGGGCAATGGATTCATCTCGGAGCATATCTGTGGATGAAAAGTTTAGCGAGCCTTGTTCTGGTGGCAGCGAGATAGGCTGACCTTGATGGTCGAGCACCATGCCCATGGGGATTGGCTTTGGGGGCGTTGAACTTGTTTTGGTTTGCGTTCCTGTTTGCGTTTTAGCTTTAGTGAGTGTTGATAAGTCACTGGCTTGAGTGGCTGAGCTGAAAAAAGCACAGATAATGAGGCACAAGTATCCTTTTGAATATGTCATAAGCATTCCTTTGCTTGGTGAGTTTACGCCTTGTTTGCAATGTAAAAACAAACAGGCTTAGCCCACTGAGCTTAGAAGGCGATGCGTATTAATGCCAGTTTGAGGGAGAGGGTGATGGAAGTTAAAAGCGCCAAGTTAAATGAATGCCAGCGTAACTTTCATCTAAACTACCGCTAAGGCCCTCAACTTTTGCTTGTTCTTTGATATCGTCCATAGCAATGGAGTGACTAAAGTGAGCACTGACGGCGATATTGCTTGAGAGTTCATAACTTGCTTCAACGCCCATTTGGAAATGGTTGGCACCATTGTGTTCTTCAGTCGCATATTGAAAATCAAAGCCCTGAGTAATATATGGGGTTACTGTGAACTGCTCTGTCAATTGCCAAGGGCTATGTAAGCTGACCTCGACAAAATATCCTCCAGCTTCTGTTGCATAGGTATACGCAACTGATGGGATCAACCAGTCGACACCGGTGTAGGCTATGACGGCAAAGACTTCATTGTCTGAGCTGCGTTCATCACCATAAAACTCTAAACGTTGGTAACCTATTACTGTCTCAATATCTTCATGTAGGTGTAAAGCGTACTCAAGACCAAAATTCCATTCGATGTAATGTTCAGAGTCACCCCTGACCATAGTGGCATAAGTGGTTAAATCACCAGATGTCACCGCCGCTCCAGCTTGATATATGCCACCACTGTCTAAATTATTTCTACCTTCTGACACATACTTAGAATCCCAGCCCGCATTAAAAGCAAACTCAAGATCTTCTGCTTTAGCATGGGAAGAGCAAAGAGCGGTAATCGTCATTATTGATAAGAACAAAGGGGTTATGTTTACTTTCATATCAGTAACGTTTCTCAATAGTGTCAGTAGATGAGTCAAGAATACATCAACTTAACGGGCTAAAAATGATAATGAGTTAGATTTGCGATCAGCTTGTCAATAATTGATATGTAAATTATGAGTAAATGAATATGAATGATACATCACATTTTTTAAGGTTATTTTCAGGTAGAAGAAAAATTAGCCATGTTTATGCCAATCAATGCCATTTAAACAGAGGGCTAATTCTTACTTCAATAAAGAGCTAGACTTGAATTCAATCACTTGAGCCCTTATTAATGTGTAACAGGCAATTATTACCCTATTTCCCGAGGAATCACCTATGAGCAACCCATTGCTAGATAATCCTTTGCTTAAACAAAGCGAACTGCCGCAGTTTTCAGCCATTAAAGCAGAGCATATTCAGCCAGCTGTTGAGCAAGCGATTGCCGATTGTCGTAGTAAAATTGAACAAGTATTGGCAAGTACTGACCAATACACTTGGGAAAACTTGATTGAGCCACTTGAAGAAGTCGATGACCGCTTAAGTAAAATTTGGTCTCCAGTTTCACATATGAATTCAGTGACAAGTACAGATGAATGGCGCGAAGCACACGATGCTTGCTTACCATTATTGTCTGAGTACGGCACGTTCGTTGGTCAACATGAAGGTTTATACCAAGCGTATAAATCGATTCAAGAATCTGCAGATTTTGAACAACTGACGACCCCGCAAAAAACCTTATTAACTCAAAGCTTACGTGACTTTGAATTGTCAGGCATTGGTTTGAATGATGAGCAAAAAGTACGTTATGGTGAGATTGTAAAACGCTTATCGGAATTAACTAGCAGCTTTTCAAACCAACTATTAGATGCGACAGAAGCATGGTCTAAATTGATCACTGATGAGGCAGCATTGGCTGGATTACCTGATTCAGCAATTGCTGCAGCAAAGGCAATGGCTGAGGATAAACAGCAGCAAGGTTGGTTATTCACGCTGGATTTCCCTTCCTATTTACCAGTAATGACTTACAGCGAAAACCGTGAGTTGCGTGAAGAGTGCTACCGTGCTTTCGTTACTCGCGCATCAGACCAAGGCCCGAATGCGGGTGAGTTTGATAACAGTGCCAATATGGATGAGATTTTGGCCTTACGCCATGAGCTTGCGCAATTGCTTGGGTTCGATAGCTACGCAGATAAGTCTTTGGCAACTAAAATGGCCAACAACCCAAGCCAAGTTTTATCATTCTTAAATGAATTAGCATTACGTTCAAAAGAGCAAGGAAAGGCAGAACTCGCTGAACTGAAAGCCTTTGCTAAAGAGCACTTTGATGTCACTGAAATGGCTTCATGGGATTTAAGTTTTTATGCTGAAAAATTACAGCAGCACAAATATGAAGTCTCTCAAGAATTACTGCGTCCATATTTTCCTGAAGACAAAGTCTTATCAGGTTTGTTTTATACCGTGTCACGCTTATTCGGCTTGAGCATTGAAGAACAAAAAGACGTGGATACTTGGCATAACGATGTACGCTTCTTCCAGATTTATGATGCTGACAAGGTTCACCGTGGTAGCTTCTATTTAGATTTGTACGCCCGCAGCGGCAAACGTGGCGGCGCATGGATGGATGATTGTCGAGGCCGTCGTGTAACAAGTTCTGGTCTTCAAAAACCCGTTGCTTACTTAACGTGTAACTTTAATGGTCCAGTCGATGGTAAACCCGCGTTGTTTACCCATGATGAAGTCACCACTTTATTCCATGAATTTGGTCATGGTATTCACCATATGTTGACGCAAATTGAAGTCGGCGGTGTTGCTGGCATTAACGGCGTACCTTGGGATGCCGTTGAGCTACCAAGTCAGTTTATGGAAAACTGGTGTTGGCAAGAAGAGGCACTGGCTGAAATTTCTGGTCACTTTGAAACCGGCGAACAGTTACCAAAAGCCTTGTTAGATAAGATGCTAGCAGCAAAGAATTTCCAGTCAGGCATGATGATGTTGCGCCAGCTTGAATTCTCACTGTTTGATTTCAGAATGCATCATGAGTTTGATGCTGAAAAGGGCGCTGATATTCAAGGCATTTTGGATGAAGTACGTAGCCAGGTTGCGGTGAATGTACCTCCTGAGTTCAATCGTTTCCAACATGGTTTTGCACACATTTTTGCTGGTGGATATGCCGCAGGCTATTACAGTTACAAGTGGGCAGAAGTGCTGTCAGCTGATGCATTTTCTCGTTTTGAGGATGAAGGTATTTTTAATCCTGAAACGGGTAAAAGCTTCTTGAATAACATCCTAGAAATGGGCGGCAGTGAAGAACCAATGACTTTATTTGTGCGCTTTATGGGTCGTGAGCCTAATACAGATGCATTATTGCGTCACTCTGGGATCAATGCCTAAGTTGCATTTACTCTTATTTTACGTGTAAGCCATTTATACGTATTAAGAAATGCTAAAAATGAAGAGGCGCCCTAGGGTGCCTTTTATTATTTTTATTTCATCGCAGCTAGTTGGGTTGCAAAATAAACTTATTTTATCGTGAAAGTTACATTACTATGATGGAAGCTACGATAAAAATTACGATAGAACTAATACTATCGAATAAATAATATCGAATAAATAATATCGAATAAATAATCGAATGATTTGAATGGACTCTATTTTGAACGAACAGCCATCACCAGAACAACAAATCTTTTTTAACCTATCGCCAGGGCGAACGGTTGATTTGCAGATTGATTTTCCTGTGAAATTTAGAACCAAAGCAACATTAGTAGGTTATGAGTTAGGAAAGTACATCATCTTAAAGCATCCCGCACCGCAGCAGATGAATAACTACAGCGATGTGTTTGTTGAAGGTAATGGCGTGGTGGTGCGCTACTTGTTAGAAGGTCAGCAGGGCGAGTGTTACGCATTCAAGTCAAACATCCGCAATATTACCAAATTACCTGAAAAGCTGATCTTCCTTTCATATCCGAAGCAAATTGAGAATCGGCAATTACGTACTCACCAACGATATGTCACTCATTTGCCCGCCGCGATTCAAGCGAAAGACGAAAATGATGCCAGTCGTGGCACTCAATTAAAGGGCATTATTTCGGATATTTCGCCTAAAGGCTGTGGCTTTGTTTTTAAAACAGATAACCCTAACCTAAAAGTGAGTCAGAAGGACATCATAGTGATGATCCGCAATCCAAATGACGAAGGAATTAGCATTCCTGCTAAAGTTTGTAATAGCCGATTTGAAGACGGCAAGGTCAATGTAGGGATTAAGTTTGAAGAGAATGACCAGCAGATTAAAACCTTACTAAATCAACTTTATATTGATTTGTAACCCCCAACATGAATACCATTTCAATGAAAAAGCGACTGATTTCAGTCGCTTTTGCCATCGTGCGATCACCTTTAGTAAACCTTTAGACTGAATTGATTATCGTTTATCGATAACTTATTGCTGTTATATAACCAATCCGCTAGTTTGGGTTTAAACATTAGTTAGCCCTAAAGTGAATCATGGATAGAATTAATCGCTTAAGTAAATGGATAAAAGGATTGTTGCTGTTGCTCTCATTGATGCAATTAGGCAGTTATATTGCTGTGATGTTTAGTGGCGAATATCGTGATGGTGAATACGCAATGAGTATTGACTGGTGGGGATATTTCAGTAGTTTCTTAAGTGTCAGTTTTGAGTCTTCATGGCAAGCACTCGCAGAGAATTTATACTCGGCAGGATTACATCCTGGCATCATATTAGGCAGCGTTGAAATATTGCCTTATTTATTCATTTACTATTTCTTGTTCCAACTGTTTAGCCTTTATCAGCAGGGGCAGGTATTCACTTCAGCTAATTTCCGCTGTTTAACTCGTATTGCTCAAGTCTTTTTAGTGTGGATTTTTGTCAGCCTTTTTTACCCCATGCTGGTGGCCTATTTCATTCATGTAACCGATCTCGCCGATGGGGTGCCAGGATATTTTACATTAGGCAGTCAAGAACTCGAATATGCGTTATTTGGACTGATTTTTTACTGTATCGGTTGGGTAATGAAGCAAGCTGTAGAGTTGCAAGCAGAAGCGGAATTAACCATTTAATGGCCATCATTATTGAACTAGATGTCATGTTGGCAAAACGGAAAATGAAGTCAACGCAGTTGGCTGAACTTGTAGGTATTACCCCGCAAAATTTATCGGTATTACGCAGTGGCCGCGCTAAGGCTATTCGCTTTTCAACGCTGGACGCAATTTGTCATCACTTACAATGTTCGCCCGGCGATATTTTGGTGTATCAGGACGAAACGTAAGCATGTTTTTTTATTAAGGAAAATAGTATGCACAATTCAGTAAACAGAGTGTCTATTGTCATTATTGCGGCAGCAGTTCTTATGACAACAGCCTGTACGGTTAGATTAAGTGAAGACACTTTCATTGCCAGCGATGATTCCGTCACCCCTTTTACCGCTGAGTTTACTCAGCAGTTACAACAAGTTATGCCTAAAAATACCATTAACCCAATAAGCTTAGACGCCAGCGAGCAAGCCCGTTTACATGGCTTTTATATTGATAACCCTAATAGCAAAACCACCATTATGTTCTTTCAAGGTAATGGCATGAAAATCGAGCCTCATACCCTTAATACGCTAACAAGGTTATCGACATTAAATACTGACATTCTAATCGTTGATAGACGCGGACTCGGTGCGAGTGAAGGTCAGCCCAGAATTTACAACCTTGTTGCTGATGCGCAACTGCAGCTAGATTATTTACATCAACAATATCAGCCAGACAACGTGATTATTCACGGCTATTCATTGGGTAGTTTTATTGCCGCAGATTTAGCAAAAAACAACAAGATTGCAGGATTGGTATTACAAGGTTCTGCAACAAATGCCGATGACTGGGTCGATGAAAAAACACCATGGTACATGTCACCTTTTATGAGCTTAGAAATGCCACAAGGTTTCCGTAATATAGACAATGAACAAGTGGTGGCTAAGCATTATCAAGGGCCGTTATTAGTTATTGCGGGTGAAAATGACGAAGAGGTGCCGCCAGAGTTATCTGAGAAACTCTTTGCTGCTAGTCAGTCTGTTCAAAAACAACTGATAATGGTGCCTAATGTGGGTCATCAAGGTATGTTAGATAGCAAAAAGACCTTGCAGCAATATCAGGCCTTTATAGCCGAGCTTTAAATATGTTGTTTGTGTATACGGAGCTTAATTTCTGATAAATCATATCGTCTGAAATAATAAAAAACGGTACAGCGTATTTACGCTATACCGTTTATTTTTATCTGCATTATGTTGCTTAAAGTTAATTCCGACCACCTTTTAAAGCAGGCCGATATCAAACTTAACTCGATTAAAGTTAAGCTAATTTAAGGTCATATTGCTGACGGTACATCACCATGTCTTCAATGGTGAGCACTGGCATATTGTGCTTTAAGCCAAATGCGACAATTTCAGGCGCTTTTGCCATCGTGCCATCTTCGTTAGTGACTTCACACAATACGCCATAAGGCTGTAAACCTGCCATTTGCATTAAATCTACTGTGCCTTCGGTATGACCACGGCGAGTGAGCACACCACCTGCGCGAGCGCGTAATGGGAACACATGTCCTGGTCTTGCTAAATCTGATGCTTTAGCATTTGCCGCAGTAGCCGTTTTGATTGTTGTCACGCGATCGGCTGCTGAAACGCCAGTCGTGACGCCTTCTTTAGCTTCAATTGATACCGTAAATGCGGTTTGATTGGCGCTATTGTTATCTGCAACCATTGGCGGTAATTCAAGTTTGCTCGCTTGTGCATCCGTTAAGCATAAACACACGATACCGCTGCATTCGCGGATCATTAATGCCATTTGCTGACTGGTAAGATGCTCAGCTGAATAGATAATATCGCCTTCGTTTTCTCGATCTTCATCATCGAGTAACAATACGCCATTACCTTGTCTTAAGGCAGCTAAGGCTTTTTCAACACGTTCTAGAGGATCGCCAAAAGGCGCAAGTAGTGATAGCTGATTCATGGTTAACTCCTAAAAAATACCAGAATCAGGGCTTTAAAGAGGGTTTTTACGCCAAACGAAATACACCAGTAAGCTAGGGTCTGTTGTTCTTTTCTGGTTAAGTTTTGTTCGAAATAAAAGCGTTTTAATCGAGGCGGATGAGTTGATGCCTAGTTATCTAAGCAAAATTCATCCAACAAAGAGTAAAACGCTTTTAGTCGAACCCCTTGGGCAGCGTTTGTTGGTCATTTTTACTGCGTTATCGATTTTTTATGTAGAATAACTACACTACAAAGTCTCTGCCTTGTATAAATGGCCAACAACTCGCTGCAAAAACAACCTTGAAAGATCAACAGACCCTGGGCTCACTGGTGTATTTCTATTCTCTCTCATCCGGACTATAACCGTCGGCTCTGGAATATGAAGTATTACACTTCAGTCACCAAATCTGCTGACCTCGAAAAATCGAGCGCTCGCGGGCTTAGCTAACTCTACATATAGGTAAAATAGCATCACCGCCGGTGGGGAATTTCGCCCCG
The DNA here is from genome assembly GCF_002873615.1 of Shewanella sp. 10N.286.51.B7. Classification (NCBI taxonomy): domain Bacteria; kingdom Pseudomonadati; phylum Pseudomonadota; class Gammaproteobacteria; order Alteromonadales; family Shewanellaceae; genus Shewanella; species Shewanella sp. 10N.286.51.B7. The sequence goes on along the minus strand of NZ_MCUF01000022.1, from coordinate 22,280 downwards.
CCCTGAGAATTAAAATAATCTGCTTAACGCCCTATGCATTAAACAGCGCCGTCATGGTAAGCCAAAATGTAGCGATAAAAAAGTGCTAATGCTCACAGAGATGGTAATTATTTATTCAACTCTGGCAGGTGAACTTTTCAGGGCTCAATTCGTAATAAGATGTTCTATTTTATGATTTGTTAATTTAGGTGACGGACTTGATAGCTGGTATGACCTCTGATAGCCTGATGCGCTCAAAAGGAGTAGTAGTATATGAATTTATATTTCCGTCTAATATGGTTAATGTTTTGGCGTAATCGCAAAGCCAAAAAAATCGGCTTTTTAGATATCAGCCGTATTAGTTACCGTGCATGGCCACTTGATTGCGATATCAATATGCATTTAACCAACTCCCGCTATCCAGCGTTTATGGATCTCGCGCGTACCCATATGATTGCCGAAATGGGCATCATGAAAAAACTATTAAAGCTGAAATGGCTACCCATCGTGAATGCGTCGGAATTTACTTTTTTCCGCGACATTAAGCCGATGGAAAAGTTTGAGATTGAAACCAGAATTGTCAGCTGGGATGAAAAATACTTTTATATCGAGCAGCGCTTTGTCACTGCTAGAGGTTTGCACTGCATCATGCATGTTCGTGGTGTATTTGTGTGTAAGGGTAAACAAGTGCCTATTACTGAATTAGTGGCCGCGGCAGGTTATGAAGGCCCCACTCCTGAAATGCCACCTGAATTAGTTAAGTGGAAAGCGTTTTTACAGGTGAAGAAAGAACAAAATCAAGCGCCTAAATTGAGTTTAGCATCATAAAGTTTATGATAGGTATTTAGGCTCAACATTGACTGGAATGACTGTGGCAACATTAGAGAAGTTTAATGATATTTTTGATCGTGCAGCTGAGCGAAAAGGCGGTGCTAAATCGTTAGGCTTATTGATGCCACACACCTTAGAAGCCGACGAAATTGGACAGTTTTCTGATGCTCAGTTGTTATCAGCGATGAGCAAGCAAGTGTTTCAGAGTGGTTTTGTATGGCGGGTTGTTGAAAATAAATGGCCAGCGTACGAAAAAGCCTTCTTTGACTTTGAGCCACTCAAAGTATTGATGTTGTCACCGGATCAAATCCAGCAAAGAGCATCAGATGCGACACTCATTCGTCATCAAAAGAAAACCCAGTCGATTGTCGATAATGCTTATATGATCCAACAAATTGCTGCGGAACACGGTAGCTTTGCGGAGTTTATTGCTAACTGGCCTGAAGAGGATATTACTGGTCTGTGGCAAGCTCTAAAAAAGAAAGGTAGCCGTTTAGGCGGGAATACTGGGCCATACTTTTTACGCAATGTTGGTAAAGATACGTTTTTATTGACCAATGACGTACAGTCATACCTTAAAGCAACTCAGGTTGTTGATGCTGGATTTACGTCACAAACGGCTTTACGCCAAGCGCAAGCCGCTTTTAATCATTGGCAGCAAGAATCAGGCTTAAGCCTTGCACACATTAGTCGGATTATTTCGCTGAGTGTAGGTGATAACCGAGTTTAATTGGGTTTAACTGGTTTTCGTTTCATAGCGACATAAAAACATCAATGCGACTTCTGACGCTATTTCGTGCAGCTCTGCCTCAGTGAGTTGTTTTGAAAATTGCAGCACTTGAGGCCAAAAGCATGGTCCTTTAATCAGGCTGTGAATTTGCATTAAAGCAACATTCTCATCTTTTATCTCGAGTTTACCATCTGCCATTGCCGCTCTTATCCAGCGTAAAGTCGCCCCTTCCTGATTTTTAACTCGCATCAGTTCTTGGTTCATTTCTTGCGGACAATAAAAAAAGTGTCCCATTGCCATGCGCGTTAACTCGATATATTCATTACTGTTGATGAAGTTAATCTCAGTGAGTACTAAGTCCGTTAACTGCTGGTGTAGCGGAACATCAAGCTGATATTTAGCGACATTATGATTGATTGAACGTTCCCACAGATCAGCCATTAATGTCATGACAATGGCTTCTTTAGTTTCAAAATGATTGTAAACCGTGCGCTTAGATACTTTGGCGACTTCCGCTAATTTATCCATGCTTGTTGCTGCTACACCAAATTCAGTAAAGGTGATTTTGGCTGCCTCAATAATCGCGATGCGCTTTTTTTGGCTTAAGGTCATTTTTTCAGTGGTCATCGTTAGGTCTCAAATCATCTTCTGCGGGATATTCTACACTGAGCAGTTTACTTTTCAATATAAGTTTAATAAACTGCACCGTGTAGTTTACTTTTTGGTGGTATGAATGAAATATTTACTTGTCTTGATAGGGGTCGTAGTGATGGGGTTGTCAATTAAGTCATTTTTGGGTGCTGATAAAACAGAGACACCTAAATACCAAAATAGCGATATTCAGTACCAGTCAGGTTTAAGTGATATATGGAGTATTGCTAAAAGCTATATGACCACTAAAAGATTGCATCCAGTCCCAGAAGTAGACGTACCAGTCAAACCTATGACTGCTGTTAGTTTAAGTTTTTCTACAGAAGATGAAATTTTTAGACTTGGCCATTCCACCATACTTATTCGCCTTGATGGTGAATATATCCTTTTAGATCCGGTGTTTAGTCAAAGGGCATCACCTGTTCAATGGGCGGGGCCAAAACGTTTTCATCAGTCTCCGATAAATATTGAACTATTACCCCCTATAAAGACGGTCATTATTAGTCATGACCATTATGATCATCTTGATAAAGCAGCCGTGATTGCACTTGAAGATAAGGTTGAGCATTTTGTGACGCCCCAAAAAGTTGGCGATCACTTAATTGAGTGGGGTATTGAACCAAGCAAAGTGACACAGTTAGCTTGGTGGGATGAGTTGACGTTAGGTGAGTTAACCTTAGTCGCCACACCAGCTCAGCATTTTTCTGGGCGCGGGCTATTTGATCGAGATGCGACTTTATGGGCGAGTTGGGTGATCCAAGGTCAGCAAAGTAAGCTATTTTTTAGTGGTGACGGTGGTTATTTTTCTGGTTTCAAGGAAATCGGTGAAAGATACGGACCATTTGATCTCACCATGATTGAAACGGGTGCCTATAATGAAATGTGGAGTGAGATCCATATGCTTCCTGAACAAAGTTTACAGGCGCACATTGATTTAAATGGCGAACTGTTTAATCAAAAAGCCATGTTACCAATTCATAATGGCACCTTTGATTTAGCATTACATGATTGGTTTGAACCATTGGAGCGTATTGTGGCATTAGGTGAAAAAGCCAATGTAAATGTGATTACTCCTGTGTTTGGTGAGGCGATTAGCTTGAAAGCGCCTACAGTTAAATCACGGTGGTGGCGTGAGATGCTTGCCAATGAAGAGTTGGTTTTGCAGTCACAGTAAATTTTTGTAAGAAAATAGGAAAATATCTGGTTTAACCTAAATTAAACCAAACAATATACTATTTCATATGCATTTATTTTAACGTTATGTTGTATATTGGTGTTTTTATAACCCGTTTCAATGTAACGTTTTTGTAACATAGAGGGGTTGTATTTTTTGTTGACACAAATTAGTTAACAAACCCGAAACAAGTCAGCTAAGTTTATTATTTGTTTACAATTTATAATATTTTAAATGGTTGTTGAGTTTATATGGGTGTGCGATAACAGTGCCCATCAAAAAGTAAGTAAATTAAAACGTTAGGAATATCGCTATTTAGCAACTGTTACGCAATGAAGCGAATGGTTACTGATGATGTCATTAGGAGTAAGAACAGTCATGCACAAAGCACTGAAAATAGCCTCAGTAATCACTGCGGCTTTATGGATTACCGCTTGTGGTCAAGCCGATAAGGCTCAAACCCAGCAAAAAGCACCTCCCGTTCCAGTTGGAGTGTTGAGTGTGACTGAGCAATCTCAAGCTATTCAAGTTGAGCTACCTGGTCGTAGTCGTGCTTTTTTAGAAGCTGAAGTACGTCCGCAGGTATCTGGCATTATCACTAATCGTGGTTTTGTTGAAGGCAAAGATGTTGAAGCCGGTCAATCACTGTATCAAATTGACTCAGCAACATATAAAGCTGCGTTAATCAGTGCAGAAGCTGACTTAGCAAGCGCCAATGCAGCTTTAGGTTCAGCAAAAGCAACGGCTGATCGTTATGCTGCACTTGTGCAAACCAATGCCATTAGTAAGCAAGACTTTGATGAAGCAGATGCCGCTTATAAAGAAGCGATTGCGAATGTGACAGTGGCCAAAGCTGCGATTAACACTGCCAACATTAACCTTGAATATACAGAAGTTAAAGCGCCTATTTCTGGCCGCATCGGTAAATCAAGTGTGACTCCTGGTGCATTGGTTACAGCTAACCAATCAACGATTTTAGCTAAAATTCAGAAACTTGATCCAATTAATGTTGATATCGCTCAATCAAGTGCCCAGTTACTTCGTTTAAAAGCAAAGCTGAAAGCAGGTAAATTACAGCAAAGTGAAAATGCCGAAGTAAAGCTTATTCTTGAAGATGGCAGCACTTACGAGCAGATCGGTACGTTACAGTTTGCTGAAGTCAGTGTTGATGAAGCAACAGGTTCAGTGACCTTACGTGCTGAATTCCCTAACCCTGATGGTGTGTTGCTGCCTGGTATGTATGTACGTGCGATTTTGAATGCTGGTCAAGATCCTAAAGCGATTTTAGTTCCGCAAAAAGCCATTTCACGTAATACCAAAGGCGAAGCAGTGGCGATGGTTGTTGGTGAAGGCAATAAAGTTGAAACGCGTGTTGTGACAACTGCTGAAGTGATTAATCACCAATGGCGTATCACTGAAGGTTTGAAAACTGGCGATAAATTGATTGTTGAAGGCTTACAAAAAATTCGCCACGGATCGGAAGTAACTCCACAAGTATTGTCAGCGACTAAAGCAACCACTGAAACTAAATAGGGTAACGTTATGGCTCGTTTCTTTATCGATCGCCCTATTTTTGCATGGGTGATTTCAATCTTAATCATGCTGGCAGGTGTCTTAGCAATTAAAGACCTTCCAGTTGCACAATACCCAAGTATTGCGCCACCAACCGTAGAGATTACTGCGTTTTATCCAGGTGCGTCTGCAAAGACCATGGAAGATACAGTAACTCAGGTTATTGAGCAGCGTATGACAGGTATTGACCATCTGCGCTACATTGCTTCAAGCAGTGACAGTTTCGGTAATGCGACTATTACCTTAACGTTTAATGCTGAAGCAGACCCTGATATTGCCCAAGTACAGGTGCAAAATAAGCTGCAAGCAGCGATGACTTTGTTACCTCAAGAAGTGCAGTCTCAAGGGGTTAACGTTGTTAAATCAAGTGCTGGCTTCTTGATGGTTGCAGCATTTGTATCTGAAGATGGCTCTTTAGAAAAAGGCGACATCGCGGATTATGTTGCTGCCAACATTCAAGATCCATTAAGCCGTGTACCTGGCGTAGGTGAAATCCAGTTATTTGGTGCCCAGTATGCAATGCGTATATGGCTAGACCCGCTTAAACTTACCCAATATAACCTGACCAGTATTGATGTCATGGCTGCGATTCAAGAGCAAAATGCTCAAGTTTCAGCGGGTCAATTAGGTGGTGCGCCATCGGTTGCAGGTCAAGAGTTAAATGCAACAGTAACAGCGCAAAGTCGTCTACAAACGCCTGAGCAATTCCGCGAGATTATTCTTAAGTCTGACCCATCAGGCGCGAATGTTTACCTGAATGATGTTGCTCGTGTTGAGCTAGGGTCTGAAAGTTATTCTGTTGAATCATTTTATAATGGTAAGCCTGCATCAGGTGTTGGTGTTCAGCTAGCAACTGGTGCTAACGCGCTAGATACTGCTAAGAATGTCCGTGAAAAGTTAGATGAATTAAAAACTTACTTCCCTGATAGTTTAGAAATTTACTATCCATATGACACGACACCATTCGTTGAGAAATCAATTGAGGGTGTTGTACATACGCTGATTGAAGCGGTTGTTTTAGTGTTCTTGATTATGTATCTGTTCCTGCAGAACTTCAGAGCAACGCTTATTCCGACGATTGCGGTTCCTGTTGTATTACTTGGTACTTTCGCGATTTTATCAGCGACAGGTTTCTCGATTAATACCTTGACCATGTTTGCAATGGTACTGGCCATCGGTCTACTGGTGGATGATGCCATCGTGGTGGTGGAAAACGTCGAGCGGGTCATGTCCGAAGAGGGGCTCAGTCCACTCGAAGCTACCCGAAAATCGATGGACCAGATCACCGGTGCACTAATTGGTATTGGTTTAACCTTATCGGCTGTATTTGTTCCAATGGCATTTATGTCAGGCTCAACGGGTGTTATTTACCGTCAGTTCTCGATTACGATTGTGTCAGCGATGGCATTATCTGTATTGATTGCAATGATCTTAACTCCAGCACTTTGTGCCACCATGCTTAAGCCTATTCCAAAAGGCCATACTCACACGAATAAAGGCTTCTTCGGTTGGTTTAACCGCAGCTTTGACAAGTTAACATCGCGTTATGAAGCCAGCGTTGCAGCTATCCTGAAACGTACCGTTCGCATGATGGGTGTATATCTTGTACTTGTGATTGCTACGGCATGGATATTCATGCGTATGCCAACGGCATTCTTGCCTGATGAAGACCAAGGTATCTTATTTACTCAAGCTATTTTGCCGACTAACTCGACGCAAGAAAGTACCATTAAAGTGCTTGAAGAAGTCAGTGACTATTACCTTAATGAAGAAGGCGATACCGTTAAATCTGTATTTAGCGTAGCTGGTTTCAGTTTTGCGGGTTCTGGTCAAAACATGGGTATTGCTTTCGTAGGTCTTGAAGACTGGGCCGAGCGTGGTGAAGGGCAAGATGTTCAATCATTGTCTAACCGTGCTATGGGTCGCTTCATGCAAATGAAAGAGGCATTGGTGTTTGCCTTTGTGCCGCCCGCGGTAATCGAATTAGGTACATCGAATGGTTTCGATATGTATCTGCAAGATCGCGGTGGTCAAGGACACGAGGCCTTAGTGGCAGCGCGTAACCAACTGCTGGGTATGGCAGCGCAAAATCCAAACCTTGTGGGGGTTCGTCCAAATGGACAAGAAGACGCCCCGATGTATGAAATCCATGTTGATCAAGCCAAAATCCGCGCTTTAGGTGTCGATATTGATAACGTCAACAGCGTACTGGCAACCGCTTATGGTGGTTCATACGTCAATGATTTCATCGACCGTGGCCGAGTGAAGAAAGTATACGTTCAAGGTGAAGCTGAATACCGTATGCAGCCTAGCGATTTAGATAGCTGGTATGTACGTAATTCAGAAGGTGAAATGGTACCTTTCTCAGCCTTTACCACAGGTACTTGGGAGTTTGGTTCACCTCAGTTACAACGTTTTAATGGTTTACCAGCAATCAATATTCAAGGTGCCACTATGCCTGGATACAGTACTGGTGACGCTATGAATGATTTCGAGGAAATGGTGAAGCAGTTACCACCAGGATTCGGCATTGAGTGGAACGGTCTATCTTATGAAGAAAGATTGTCAGGCAACCAAGCTCCTGCGTTATATGCCTTATCCATTTTGGTCGTATTCTTAGTACTTGCGGCGCTATATGAAAGTTGGTCAGTACCCTTTGCGGTTATCTTGGTAGTACCTTTAGGAGTTATCGGGGCATTATTAGCGATGAACGGTCGTGGATTACCGAACGATGTATTCTTCCAAGTAGGCCTACTGACGACAGTGGGGCTTGCGACCAAGAATGCGATCTTAATTGTAGAATTTGCTAAAGAATTCTACGACAAAGGCGCAGGATTGATTGAGGCAACATTGCATGCGGTTCGTGTACGTTTGCGTCCAATCTTGATGACATCATTAGCATTTGGTTTAGGTGTTGTTCCACTGGCAATCAGTACTGGTGTTGGTTCTGGTAGTAAGAATGCACTTGGTACTGGTGTACTAGGTGGCATGATGAGCTCAACCTTTATTGGTATCTTCTTAATCCCGCTGTTCTTCGTGGTGGTTGAGAGAATATTCAGTAAAAAAGAGCGTAAAGGCTATAAACCGCCTGAAGCTGAATCGGAAAGCACTGAGAAAAGTTAATCGTATTAACTGACTATCACTTAAAAAGCCTGCAATATGCAGGCTTTTTTATGCCCGAACATAAATTATAGTTAAGTCCAAATAGGCAATATACTGATCCTTATAGTGTCCGATAAACGTAACATGGTCATCAGTTTAGTTATAAGATACTGGCATTAATAAGGATGTGGGTTGGATGTAGGATGTAGGATGTAGGAGTGAACGATGAAAATGATAATCGGAATATTGCTGTTGATTGCGCCATTAATAGCATCAGCGGCGCCCTCATTAAATCATCTTGTGGAGGATGTAGAAGGTAATAAGGTTAGCTTGAGCGAGTTTAAAGGCAAAGTCGTTTATGTGGATTTTTGGTCATCTTGGTGTGGGCCATGTAGAAAATCATTTCCATGGATGAATCAAATGCATGAGCAATATCAGCAGCAAGGCTTAGCTGTTGTGGCGATTAATTTAGATGTTGAAGTCGAATTAGCCCAAGTATTTTTAGAACAGTTACCAGCACAATTTACGATTCGTTATGATCCCGAAAGTGAAGTCGCAAGACTATTTGGCTTAAAAGGGATGCCAAGTAGCTTTATCTTCAATCGCCAAGGAGAACTCGTGCAGCAACATACTGGGTTTAATTTGGAGCAGACTTCTCAATATGAACAAGAGCTAGTGAATTTACTGGAGCAATAAAAAAGCCAATGACAGCTGATTGCTATCATTGGCTTTAAGGCGTTTTCATTCTTTTCTATGGTGTGTAGTAAGTTGCAGCACCAGGGCCTACAGGGAAGCCAAGCACGAACACCCATAGGAAGAAGAACAGAGTCCAGCCAATAAAGAACACGATAGAGTATGGCAACATGGTAGCGATCAGTGTACCAATTCCTAGATTCTTCTTATAACGGCTTGCGACCGCAAGAATAAGTCCAAAGTAACTCATCATTGGGGTGATAAGGTTCGTTACCGAATCACCAATACGGTACGCTGCCTGAATAGTTTCAGGGGCATAACCGACAAGCATCAGCATAGGCACAAAAATAGGTGCAGTTACCGCCCATTGTGCAGATGCACTGCCTAGCATTAAGTTAATAAAACCACATAGCATGATAAACAATACAAACACGAGTGGTCCAGTTAATCCTATGCTGCTCAATGCATCGGCGCCAGTAACCGCAAGCACAGCGCCTAAGTTTGTCCATTTAAAGAATGCGACAAATTGAGATGCAAAGAAAACCAACACAATGTACATACCCATGGTGCTCATGCTGTGAGACATGGCATTAATGATATCAGTGTCTTTTTTCATGCTGCCGACCACTTTACCGTAAACTAAGCCTGGAATAGCAAAGCCGATAAAGATGAATGCAACAATCCCTTTCAGAAATGGTGAACCTGCGACTAACCCTGTTTCAGGGTTACGAAGTGCGCCCCATTCTGGAACAATGGTTAAAGCAAGTAAGCCAGATAGGACTAATACAGAAAAGCCTGCCATTTTTAGCGCATGTTTTTCTTCTGCAGTCACCACATCCATTTTTTGTTCTGATAAATCGTCAGCGGCTTCAGCTACGTCATATTTCCCCAGTTTAGGCTCAACGATTTTTTCAGTGACTAATGCGCCTAATCCGGTGATTAAAAAGGTGGAAACGAACATGAAGTACCAATTCACTTCTGGTCCAACAATGTACTCAGGATCAATCATCTGAGCGGCCGCTTCGGTAATACCTGAAAGCAGTGGATCGACGGTTCCTAACAATAAGTTGGCACTATAACCGCCCGATACCCCAGCAAAGGCAGCAGCAAGACCGGCTAATGGATGGCGACCAAGGGAGTGAAATATCATCGCAGCCATTGGGATAAGCACGACGTAACCTAACTCTGAGGCTGTGTTAGACACAATACCCGCAAACACAATCGTGAGTGTCACAAGACGCTTAGAAGCGCCCATCACTAACAAACGCATAGCGGCAGAAAGTAGTCCTGAGCGTTCGGCAATACCTACACCTAGTAAGGCAACAAGTACGGTACCTAGTGGCGTGAAGCCAGTAAAGTTAGTGACGAGGTTTGAGACAATCATTCTCAAGCCTTCAGCATTCATTAAGCTGACGACATGGATCAGTCCATCTTCGCTTCGGCCTGAACTACCAATGGGTCTAGGGTCTGCGACCGTGAGCTCGAAATAACCTGCAATACCGCTCATAGCGATAACGGCTAAACAGAACATGGCAAATAAGGTAATTGGGTGAGGTAACAGGTTACCTAAACGCTCAACAATATTAAGAAATTTTACAAAAGCACCACTAGAAGCAATATCTTGAGGTGTCTGATTATTTGGCGGCGCGCCATTACCGGTTGGGCTCGTATTTGATGGAGTTGTGGTCATGATCTTCCCTTTAGCTTGGCTTAATTATTATGTGTTTGAGATTTTGCCAAGTTACAGCCTAGCGTATTTATTTTAAATTAAGCTTAAATTAACGATGAAAAAGTTGATAAAAATAACTTAACAACCATTATTCATTGAAGTTAACTTTATCACAACTCAACCAAGATAAAACAGCCTATATCGTGATGATTTATTTGTAAGCTGGTATAAAAAACACCCAGGGCGGTTTGTGGTTATGGTGCTGTTATTTAACGGTAAAATTTAGTTCGTGGGTGATTTGTTCATTATTTAGTTGTATATAAAGCAATTCATTGACTGTTAATTGTAAAGTTGCTTTTTTTACTGGTTTAACCCCTTCTTTTTATCCGGTTTTTGAATGGATTGTAAAAAAGTGCGCAATAAAAAAACACTGCTTGTTACGCTATTAAAGGTGAACTTTGGTTCAAAGTATGACTATTATGAACAATAACAATAGGTGAACTGAGCTCGGTATTACCTTGAATAATAAAGAAATAGAGCTTCATAAGCTTGAGCATTAGGATTTTACAGTTTAAACATAATGAGAAAAATACAGTTTTTAATCAAAAGCTTAAGCATGTTTATTGCAGTATTAACTGTCATGACCAACCCTGTGCTGGCGAATGATAGCGCTACGTCAGACTCTACAACGCCTAAAACAAAACTCAGTATGAAACCCGTTGCAGTTAATTTAGAGCGCAAACAGCAGCAAAAGGCTTTGCTAACCTTATCACCAACTACTGCAGTAGTTGGTGATATTAACTTCACCGATTCGCCTGAAGAAAATACACTAAAAGAATCTAAGCCAACTCTGACATCTCAGTCATCTAAACCAACTAAGCCATCTAAACCAACTAAGCAATATCACTATGTTGAAACAGTTAAGCCGCAAAAGCAGTTTTCGCAATCAGTAACAGAACACATCAAACCCAACAAAGTGGCTCAAGTACAGCCAGAGCCTGTAAAGCAAACTAAATCACAGCAAGTGCTATTAGCGCCGATAGTTGTGTTACCAACGCAAAATTCATCTACAAAGGATGTTGAAAGTCGATTGCAGTTAAAGCCGAAAAAGCAGCAAGTGCTTCATCCTTCTGTTGTTGCACTAGCAAGTGAATCACCAAAACCCATGTTGGTGTTACAACCTAAAGTCGTCGAAGCGCCAATTCTCGAAACGAGAGTTATTGAAACTAAAGTTATTGAAACTAAAGGTGTTCAACTTTCTCCGGCAACATCAGTGGTTTCTAAGCCTAAAAAAGCTTGGATTAAACCCAATAAAACGGCTTCTTTGTCTACAACAAATTTATCTCAAGGTAAAACCAAAGCGAAGCGCAAAATTTATCAATATGAGCAAGGTGGTATTACAACGTTTTCAAACATAGTGCCTGACTCTGTAGACTTTGAAGTGCTGCTTTATGATTGTTTTGCGTGTCAGGTCAACTCCCAGGTCGATTGGCATAGCATTCCATTATTTACTTTTAAACATGCCGACTTTGTTACCGATGCAGCTGAGCAGTTTCAATTAGATCCTGCGTTAATTCGTGCGGTCATTCATGCTGAGTCAGCCTTTAATGCCAAAGCTCGCTCAAAAGTGGGGGCTATTGGCCTAATGCAATTAATGCCTGCGACGGCAAAAGAATTAGGTGTTAGTGATGCCTTTGATATCAAACAAAATATTTGGGGAGGAAGTCAATATTTGGCTTACTTACTCAACCGGTTTGATAATGATATTGATCTTGCTTGTGCCGCCTATAACGCCGGCCCTACAACTGTGACTAAATATCAAGGCATACCGCCTTATCCTGAAACACAAGCCTATGTAGAGCGAGTCAAAATATTACTAAAACGCTATCGCGCTGCACTACAAAGTTAGAGGATGTTATGAACCAAAAAACATTAATAAAAACCTTCACGTCTGCAGTCGGATTAACGTCGTTAATCAGCTTAAGCGCTGCAGCAACACCTGCACCTTCACAAGAAGATCTGCGTTTATACGATATTGCCAGCGCACCACAAGCGAGCCGCTTACATGATGATGTGGCTAAACTGGTGAGTTTTGGCACACGTCATACTTTGTCTGAAACTCAGTCAGATAGCCGTGGGATTGGTGCGGCAAGACGCTGGATTAAAGATGAGTTTGAGCGTATTTCTGCTGATTGTGGCGGTTGCCTTGAAGTGGTGATGGTAGGAGAAACCGTTAGCGGTAAACGTATTCCTGAACCCACTGAGGTGGTCAATGTATTTGCAATACAAAGAGGTAAAACAGATCCCAATCGTGTAGTGATGATGAGTGGTGATATTGACTCACGGGTTACCGACCCGATGGACTTTACTTCAGATTCACCAGGTGCGAACGATAATGCCTCAGGCGTGGCAGGTGCGTTAGAAGCTGCGCGCGTATTATCGCAATACCAATTTAATGGCACGATTGTTTATGCAGCGCTTTCAGGAGAAGAACAAGGCTTATATGGCGGCGATGTACTGATTAATTATGCTAATAAGCATGATTGGCAGGTTCAAGCTGTGTTGAATAACGACATGATCGGCAATATTGCTGGCATAAATGGCGTTATCAATAATTCAACCGTTAGAGTGTTTTCTGAAGGTGTGCGTATTGCTGAAACCAAAGAAGAAGCGAAAGAGCGTTATTTTAGTGGTGGCGAAAATGATTCTGCATCGCGTAATTTAGCTCGTAACATTAAATCTTTAGCAGATCAGTACATGACCAATTTAGATGTAATGCTGGTTTATCGTCTAGATCGTTTTGGCCGTGGTGGACACCACTTGCCCTTTAACAAAGCGGGTTTACCAGCGGTTAGAGTGATGGAAACCAATGAACATTACGACCGTCAACACCAAGACTTACGCACTGAAAATGGCATTGAATACGGCGATGTGATTGAAGGAGTCGATTTTGACTTTAATGCTAAGTTAACAGCATTAAATGCGATCAGTTTGGCTTCAATGGCATGGGCGCCTGCGCCGCCAACGGGGGTGAAGATTGAAGGCATTATGCAGCCAAACACTAAAATACAGTGGGATGCCAGTAAAGATAAAGCTGTGGTGGGCTATCGTGTTTATTGGCGCTTAACCACAGAATCTGAATGGACTCATAGCCGTTATGTTGGCAATGTGAGTGAATTTATACTAAAGAATATGGTCATAGATAATTATCTTTATGGCGTAGCTGCCGTGGGTAAAGACGGCAACACTAGCCCTGTGGTATTTCCTGGAGCGGCTGGGGCATTTTAAAAAGTAATTTAATGATTAAGATTAAGGGCTAATTTAAAGTCTAAGTCTAAGTCTAAGTCTAAGTCTAAGTCTAAGTCTAAGGGTTAAGGATGATGAAGAATAAAAGGATTTTATTGGCGTGTTTGTTAGTACCGTTACTTACAGCGTGTTCCGCACGAACGGCTACAAATGCAGCTAACGACTTTGTTATTGGTGCATATGAAAATGCAGAAATGAGGGAAGTTGAGGAGTCTCGTCCCCAAAGTCAGACATCGAGTAATAATACCCGTAAGGATGTCAGTGCTGGTTTTTTTAGTGCGATTTTAGGTGCTCTTTCTCGGACGTTAAATGGCGATTAGTAAGTTGATATCACTATTTTGAAGCTAAAAATTTGAAACTAAAAAGCCCATGCAATTAAAATTACATGGGCTTTTTGTTGAGTACTAAATTATTTTGTCACTAATTATTCTGGCACTTCTAATTTCACAACGGTTTTACCGCCACTTTTACCAAGACAGCGCTCTAAATAGTCTAAGGTTTCTTTAGCCGCGATATCTAATTTCCATGGTGGATTAATCACCCACAAGCCTGCTGCTGTCATGCCAAACACATTATTATCAGGAGTAATTGATTGTTCAATTCGCAGTTGATGCTTAATGCCACTGTCAGTCAAAATCTTTAGCATCGCTTCTGTTTGCGCTCTATCTACAACTGGATACCAAAGCATATAAACACCCGTTGCAAAACGTTTATGGGCTTTGATGATGGCATGAGCAACATCTTGATAGTCTGTTTTCATTTCATAGCTTGGGTCGATCAGCGCGACAGCACGGCGCTCTAGTGGTGGCACTGCAGCAATCAAACCTTTTAAACCATCACCTTTAATCACGCGAACATGTCGGTCGTTACTAAATTGCTCATCTAATGAAGCAAAGTCGGTGCCGTGTAATTCATGCAATACCATGCGATCTTTTTCGCGCATGTTCATGTCAACAAAAGCCGGTGAGCCTGGGTAAAACGCTAACTCTTCTTCACCTTGATTAAAGTGTTTTACATCTTCAATATACTGCTGCAAAGGTTCAGGTAAATCATCTCGTTCCCAAAGTTTGGCGACACCATCTAAGTATTCACCCGTTTTCTTCGAAAACTCATCAGTTAACGCATAACCTCCCGCGCCAGCATGGGAGTCAATATAGGCCATAGGCTTATCTTTTTTGTGCATCAATTTAAGCACTTGAAGCAGCATTGTGTGCTTGAGTACATCAGCATAATTGCCAGCGTGATAACCGTGACGATAACTTAACATGAGAGATCCCAACTTATTTGAACAGCAAAATGCTGTGTAATAGCTGCATTATAAGTTTTCTAAGGCATCAGGTATAGGTATTCACTGCCGCAGGCTTTTGGCATAATAAACAGGAATCACTTTGACTGTCGGGATCCCTTTGCAAATACCTATCTTTTTTAATCAACAATATCCTTCTCTCATCGATATTACTGAGCGTTGGGGATTAGTGTGGGACAAAGAAGCGGATTTTGAGCTGCGTTTTGAACACAACAGCTTGAGTTTACATAAACGCGACGAGCCAAAACTCGATGGGATCAGTGTTGATTTTGTCTCTGGTGCCGTTGCTCATCGACGTAAATTCGGTGGCGGTCGCGGTCAAACTATTGCAAAAGCAGTGGGACTTAAGCAAGGCGTGACGCCGACGGTAGTAGATGGCACCGCTGGTTTAGGCCGTGATGCGTTTGTGCTTGCCAGTTTAGGTTGCAAAGTGATTATGGTTGAGCGTCACCCAGTAGTCGCTGCTTTACTTGAAGATGGCCTTCGCCGGGCCTATGAAGATGCTGAAATTGGTGAATGGATGCTCGCTCGCATGAGTTTATTCCATGGTTCAAGCATTGAGGCTTTGGCTGATGCAGCAGCGCAATCAGGTGAAGCAATCGATGTCGTCTATCTTGATCCTATGTATCCACATCGCGAGAAGTCGGCGTTAGTAAAAAAAGAAATGCGCGTGTTTCAAACCTTAGTGGGTGCAGACCTAGATGCTGACGGACTATTAAAACCTGCTCAGGCACTGGCAACAAAACGTGTTGTGGTTAAGCGGCCTGACTATGCAGAAGATTTAGATGGGGTAAAACCTAGCATGGTATTAGCGCAGAAGAAAAACCGTTTTGATGTGTATGTAAAAGCAGCAATGAAATAGTTTAAACTGCAACCAACCTAGGCATTGATAAAGCTAAACAACCCTTTCCCTCAAAGTTAAGGGAAAGGTTGTGAATCGATGAGTTGTCAATCATGTTAGCTGCATTCATCAACGGAGATAAACAGTTAGCATGATGTTTAGCGCTCGCCTTGTACTTCAAACTCGTCGCTAGCGAGTCTAGCGCGTCCGTCTGCTTCAACAACCCAAAGTTCGCGATGTACAACACCAAAAGCTTTATTCATTGTCCATTGTGAGGTTAAAATATAGCCACTTTCGCCTTCAGCTTCCCAAGTCACTTGAGTGTAGTCAACTTGGTTAAAACCTTGGTCCATAATACCTTGCCAAAAAGCTTCAATAGCTTCGCGCCCTTCAAATACACCAAATGGACGTGCTGTCATAATGCAGTTTTGTTGATATTGAGCTGCACAGGCCTTGGCATCTTGATGGTTAAATGCGACTTGCCATGCAGCAATCCCTTTTTTGCATGCGGCTAATATTGAGTTGTCAGTGCCAGTAATCGTGTTATTTGTCATTTGAGGTTCCTTGATAAGCTGTTATTTCGTCATTGAGATCTAGATTAGTCTTATCATTAGCTCTTAAAAACAGCTATATTGATATTCACTGTTAAGTTAAATAGAACAATAAATGTCTAGATTACGACAAATGTCAGTATTTGCTCATATTGTTGAAATGGGCTCGATTACCGCCGCAGCTGAAGCGTTAGAAGTATCAAAGTCAGTGGTAAGTCAGCATTTAAAATCCTTGGAAGCTTCTTTGGGCATCATATTGTTGAAACGCACCACCAGAAAGCAAGCTCTGACCGCTGCAGGTGAGCAGTTTTATCAACAATGTAAAACGATAAATCAGATCGCCAGTGACGCATGGCTCGAAGCTGAGGAAACAAAGAATGTGCCTCAAGGTAAAGTAAGAATAACGGCACCAAATGCGCTTATGGAAACCCTCGTTGCTCCTGCTATTACACAACTGTTAGTGCAATATCCGCAATTAAAACCAGAGTTAATTAGTCATGACCAACATTTGGATTTGGTAAATGAAGACATTGACTTAGCGATTCGAGTTGGCCAGTCACCATCAAGTAACTTAAAGCAAAAACGCATTGGCGAGTTTAGAGATGTACTTGTTGGCAACAAAACACTTATTGAATCAAAGGCGTGGCAAGTTTTACCCTATGTCGCCAATTCATGGCAAAGTAAAACTATTAGCCATCAATTTATCAATTCAGAAAAATTAATTTGGCATTATCAAGCACAAGCACACTGTATTGCTAACTCATTTCATACTTGCTTAGCGTTAATCCAATCAGGAAGCGGTATAGGAATAGTGCCAGATTTTTATTTTTCCAAGTCTGAACATGAGTTATGTGAAGTTTTTCTGGGGCAGAAATTAGCGTTAAATAGTGTCTATGGCTTACACCCCTTTGACAATAGGATGCCACTGAGTGTCAAAGTGTGCTTAGATGCCATTAGTCAGCAGTTAACCCTAGCGACCGCATAATGCCAAATAGCTTTTGATCTATGCACGATTAAGCAATTTACAAAAGCATTGCACATAAACATTGCACATAAGCGCTTCATATAAGCATTTAACATCTCTATTTGGCAGCATGTTAATACTGAAACACTCCAAAAATATTAAAATCAATCGAGGCTTACAATGAGGTCTAATGAAAGCTGAGTGTAGATATTTTGTTTATTCGACAGTGTCATATTTTTATTCATTCACGAGAGTCATATTTTTACTTTAGAAACAGTAAATATTTTTGTTCTATATGTAACTATACGCCACAAATATTTCTTTAAATCAACATTCTGCCTTTAATGGAATGCTATGTTGGCTTGAAATAGATATACTGCTAAAGGGTTAGTGGATTGAGATGGATAGGGATTTTAAATGATGCAAAATTGGCGAGTATGGCTGTGTTGTGCCATTTTTGCATTCAGTGCAAGTGGAGTTGCAAATTCTCGTGATTTAAATTCTCATGATATAAATTCTCGTGATATAAATTCTCATGATATAAATTCTCATGATATAAACAGTCTAGATATATTAGAAGAGTCAGCTTTATCTGTTAGCCCTCAAGAAGGTATAGCGTTATTAGATCAGTTTGGTCTGGGAAATAACGACTTGAAACCAGAGCAGCAAGCCAAAGTGTGGTTTCTCTATGGTCAATTATATGAAAAAGCTCGTGAATTGGATAAAGCCATTGCCAGTTATGACAAAGGCATTGCATTAGTAAAGTATCTGCCAATTACTGATGTACTTATTGATAGTCATTTAGAAAGGTCCTTTGCTTTGTATTTACAAAGCAATGATCCTGCTGTGTATTGTGCCGATAGAAAACAAGCACTTATTTATGCCCGCCAACATAACAACTCTGAACTACTCGCAAAAACCTTAACTCAAAATGCATTTTGTTACAGTGAGCCTGAAACTGTTTATCAAGGGATTGCCTTACTTGATGAAGCCATGCTGATTATTGATAAGAGTGAGAATCTCAATGTACATCGTAAAGCTATGATTTATAACGCAACAGGCAGTTTATATCGGAGCGTAGGCTTACATCAAAGAGGCTATGAAAATTTTGAAAAAGCGTATCAAACCTGGCAAAGCATTAATGACATTGAAGATATGTTTAACATGCAACATAACATGGTCAGCCAAGCGATTAAGTTAGCTGATTGGGACAAAGCGCGTAAGAGCATTGAAGCACAATTTGCCCTAGCAAATATGGTTGATGAAACCAAAGATTTACTGTTTTTTGCTCATTTAAATGCAGGACGTATTGCATTACGGACTCAAAATTATCAACAAGCTATATTCCATTTAGAAAATGCGGTTTCCTTAGAGCACACCACAAAAGAAAAGTATTTTATCTCCAGTAATTATTTGTATTTAGCCTTGGCCTATTTTAAAAGTGGAGATGCCAAAAAAGCTGCTGAAGCTGCAAGAACGTTTCGATTAAACAAGCGCTTTGCCGCCAATATGAAAGCAATGTTTCTAAAGGCCGATGCCATTATCGCACTGGATGAAAATAAGCCCGTTATTGCGGCAAGTAAATTGTTTGAAGTTATTGATATAGAGAGAAAAGTTAATCAAAGTGTTATCGATAACAAAGTGGTGAGTAATTCGCTGGAGCATAATTCAAAAATTGCCGATTTTGAGAATGAATTACTGGCAAATAAGTTAGCCATCAATGAATTGAATTGGGCATCAGTAAAAGATAAAGAACGTATCAATGAGCTTAAAATGAGCTTGTTCATCGTCATTCTGGTTGTTCTAGCTAGCATAGTATTGTTTTTACTTTTTTCGAGAAAATCTTTAAAAGTAAGGGCGCAAACCGATTTTTTAACGGGGCTTGCAAACCGTGGTCATACTTTTCAAATCGGTCAAAAAATCGTAGAAAAAGCCTGGAAGAAGCACCAACCTGTCGCTGTGATTATTTTTGATATCGACAACTTTAAATCGATCAATGACCAATATGGTCACCATATTGGTGATTTAGCGATTGATGCAACCGCTAAACGAGCAAAAAGCTGGCTTAAAAAGCATGATCTCGTAGGACGTATTGGTGGTGAAGAGTTTTTAATCATTCTAGACAATACCAATAAAGAAGAAGCATTTAATATTGCAGATCGATTACGCAATGGAATAGCATCTCAATCATTTCAATTTGATGATGAGACTGTCGAGTTCACCGTGAGCCTAGGAGTTGCAGTGCTAAGCGACAGCCATACAGCACTAACGACATTAGTTAAACAGGCAGATGATGCGCTTTACCAAGCTAAATTTTCAGGAAGAAATAAAGTTTACCTTGCTGAATGTGCTTAAAGTAAACTGTTGTTTTTCTTTCTGAGCATTAAAAATTTATTAAATAGCCTAGCAATTCAAACGTTGGGGCCGCATAAGTTTACCTCGTTTGTTATTTAAAAGATGATGGTTCAAGTGGCTCTCTCTGCGCAACTCAATGACCAAATTTGCACCTTATTGGTGCGTAAGTTGTTTTAAAACCTCGCAACAATGCCCTTAATTACCTCAAAAGCAGTATTTGTTTTGCAAATATCACTCAATAATTTATTGATTACTTTCAATGGTTAAAGCCTCTGTCTGTTCCAATTTAGTGCAGCCTATTACGATCTGGCATATAACCTGAAACGTTTTAAACAGAGATATTTTTTGTTTGCGAACGGAAGGGAATAAATATGACGACAAGACCGCTTATTTTTACCGACATGGATGGCACGTTACTGGATCATTACGATTATAGCTTTTCGAGTGCAATCGGGGTGATTGAGGCTTTGGTAGAAAAACAAATTCCCATCATTGCGAATACTAGTAAAACCTTTGCTGAAATGGAAAAAATCCAACAGACAATTGGTTTCAATTCTCCTTTTATTTCCGAAAATGGCGCGGTGGTTTATATCCCCATCGGCTATTTTGATACCCAACCTGCTGATACATTTACCCAAGGGTACTATTGGGTAAAAGAGTTCTGTGAACCCCGCGAACATTGGCTACAGCTATTAGATTCAAAGGCGAGTGATTTTGCCAGCGACTATATTGGCTTTTCAACTTTAACTGCAGAAGAGTTATGTGAATTTACTGATTTATCAGCTGAAAAGGCGACCTTAGCCTTAGTGAGACATTATTCCGAACCTGTACTTTGGACGGCCGATGAAAGCCGAAAAAGAGCCTTTATAGAACATATGAACAGCCTTGGAGCGAACATGCTTCAAGGAGGTCGTTTTTTACATGTGGGTGGTCATACAGATAAAGGTCGCGCAATGGATTGGCTTGCGCAAGTGTATGCAGACAAGTATCAAACCAGCGTGCAAACCATCGCCCTAGGCGACAGTGGTAATGACAGCGCCATGTTAGAGGCCGCTGATGTGGCAATTCAAATTAAGTCACCCACTCATACTTTTCCAAAAATCATCACAGACAACAAAACCATGCAGAGCGAGCATTATGGCCCTAAAGGTTGGGCTGAATGTTTGCAGGCCTTGTTATTAGAGTCATCGACATCCACACCATCATTCACACTTGAGGAGGCATAATATGGCCGATTTCTACCAAAATGGCATTGTTACTACGCTACATAACTTAACTCAGCGTACCCATGATGAAATGGAAAAGGACTTACTCAAGTTTTCTAAAACCCGTCCTTTAGGCTTGATCTTGCCTTCATTATATTCAGAGCTTGAAGGCGAAGCCTTACCGCAGATAATCAGTAAGTTAAAAGAAGTACCCTATCTCAGTGAGATTGTTATTGGGCTTGATAGGGCCGATAAAGAGCAATATAAGCAAGCGCTTGGTTTCTTTAATCAACTGCCGCAACATCATCGAGTATTGTGGAATGATGGCCCTAGATTACAGGCATTAGATGCCAAACTGAGTAAGTTAGGTTTAGCACCAAAAGAACTCGGTAAAGGACGAAATGTCTGGTATTGCATGGGTTACACCTTAGCGTCTGGTAAAACGGAATCGGTGGCACTGCATGATTGCGATATTGTCACTTATGAAAAATCATTACTTGCTCGTCTGTTATACCCAGTGGCCAATCCACAGTTTAATTACGAATTTAGTAAAGGGTTTTATGCCCGTATGTCGGATGGAAAAATCAATGGCCGCGTATCACGATTACTAGTGACCCCATTGATTAAGGCACTTCAGAGGGTTTTAGGACACAATGAATATCTAGAATATATGGACAGTTTTCGTTACCCATTGGCGGGTGAGTTTTCATTTCGCCGTGACGTATTAAACGATCTGCGTATTCCTAGCGATTGGGGTCTCGAAATTGGTGTGCTCAGTGAAATGCACCGTAACTATGCTCATAATCGTATTTGTCAGGTGGATATTGCGGATAATTATGATCATAAGCATCAGGATTTATCCTTAGATAATGCTGAGGCTGGCTTATCTAAAATGTCGATCGATATCACTAAGGCTTTCTTTAGAAAACTCGCCACTCAAGGTGAAACCTTTAATACAGAAGCCTTTAGAACCTTAAAAGCCACTTATTACCGTATCGCACTCGATTACGTAGAAACCTATCATAATGATGCGTTGATGAATGGGCTCACTACTGATATTCATACTGAAGAAAAAGCAGTAGAAATGTTCACCCAAAATATTGTCACAGCAGGGCAACGCTTTTTAGATAATCCGATGGAAACGCCGTTCATGCCAACGTGGAGCCGCGTGATTAGCGCAATGCCGGATGTACTCGAACAGCTTAAAGCCGCTGTCGAAGCAGATAACGCCGAGTTCATGTAAGTTATGAGTGTTGGGTTTTCTGGTCTATGGTTTTCACTGCAAAGTCCTTAAACGATTTAGTACTTAGATTAAGTACCTAGATTAAGTGCCTAGGTTTAGTACCTAGGT
>NZ_MCUF01000021.1:136065-136707 GCF_002873615.1 Shewanella sp. 10N.286.51.B7 | reverse complement strand
CCAGCTGAGCTACATCCGCTCATTAAATAATTCAAACACAAAATAGCAATGGTGCGGATGGGAGGATTCGAACCTCCGACCGCCTGGTTCGTAGCCAGGTACTCTATCCAGCTGAGCTACATCCGCATCGTTTACTATTTTTTAAGAAATGGCGGAGAGGGAGGGATTCGAACCCTCGATGGGATTTAAAGCCCATACTCCCTTAGCAGGGGAGCGCCTTCGGCCACTCGGCCACCTCTCCGTTTCTTGGGCGGTATATTACTGTTTGAAGAAAATAAGTCAAACCCTTTTTCAGAAACATATATTCATTTGAACTGTTTTTAATCATATTGCCGACTTAAGCCACAAATATTTTCAATTCACCCTACCGATTTTTGTTTTTTTGCTTTAAAACAATATCACTATTTAAGGTCGAAACGTTTCAGTTTATCCACTTCTGCAATCGACAATGATTTTATTACCCTTAAAAGTACACATGACCACATCATGATATTAAGCCTTCTTTATATAACAGCACCAAAGCATGCAACGTGAGAATAACCATGAATTGAAGAGTGAATTGCAGAATGGATAGAAGAAGGAATAGTAGAATGGATAGAAGGAGGAATAGCGGAGTGGATAAAAGAAGGAATAGCAGAGTGG
>NZ_MCUF01000021.1:0-135255 GCF_002873615.1 Shewanella sp. 10N.286.51.B7 | reverse complement strand
TGGATAGAAGAAGGAATAGTAGAGTGGATAGAAGAAGGAATATAAAACGAGTACAACGATGAGAGAATCAGCAAAATCTGAGTAAGCTTCGGGGGACCTAAAGTGCTATACAGAATAATCGAATCATTAAAAGATTGTTCATGACATACAGAAATAACACAAACCGAAACACGACTAACTCATTCAATAATAGCTGGTTCGGTTATATTCAAAGCTCATAATCAAAGGTTGGTTCATTTTTGTGTCAGACACAAAAAAGCCAGCTTTCACTGGCTTAAATGGTATAACGCTTAACAATTCTGATTTATCAGAAATTGCCACCCTCAGGGGTGCTATTTCCAGATTTTTCAGACTGGATACGTTGATAAATTTCTTCACGATGAACTGATACTTCTTTAGGTGCATTCACACCGATACGTACTTGGTTACCTTTAACACCCAGTACAGTAACAGTCACTTCATCACCTATCATTAATGTTTCGCCTACACGGCGAGTCAAAATCAGCATTCGATTGCTCCTTTAGTCCAATCAGCATACACCAGCTTCTATCCGTAATATGCGCGTTTAATAGTGTTAGCTTAATACAAATCATTAGTGACGACACTAAATCAATAAAATTTTTAAGCTTTTTAGCGTAAAAAATCGAAAATCAAAGAATTTTGGCATTTTAAAAGTCTGCTCGTATCAAGCTGTTAACATTTGCAGACCATTCTTTAGACAAAGCTAAAACAGAACTTTCGCATCAAGTTGCTGCTTTCATCATCAAATTAGCATAAAAATCTATAACCAATTAATTTGTAGTGCTTTGAACCAGATTATACAAAATATTGATGTTGGTTAACTTATTAACCAACATCAATAAATCTACTATGCCAAACCTTAAACAATCACTCAAGCCATAAAGCGACTGAGATCAAAAGATGATGAAATAAAACAGTTTAATCTCTTAAATCATCACCTAAACTATCCGTTAGAACAGTTATGGTTCATTACTAGCTTAAACGTTCTGTTAACCATGGTTGTACTAACGCTAACGCTTCATCAAGTTTCTCAGGCTGAGTACCACCAGCTTGAGCCATATCAGGACGTCCACCGCCTTTACCGCCAACTTGCAGAGCAACCATAGCAACTAACTCACCCGCTTTCACTTTACCTACAAGATCTTTGCTCACACCCGCAATTAAGTTCACTTTGCCTTCGTTTGCAATGCCTAATACGATAATCGCTGAATTAAGCTTTTGCTTTAATTCATCTTGCAAACCACGAAGTGATTTAGGATCTGCACCTTCAAGTTTTTTAACTAATACTTTAACGCCGTTAAGATCAATGGCTTCGCCAGCAATATCTGCGCTCGCTGCTGCCGCCAACTTGTCTTTAAGCTGAGACATTTCTTTTTCAAGTTGCTTCACTTTATCAAGCTGTGCTTTTAGTTTTACAACCACAGAAGCAGAATCAGACTTAAGTAATGAAGCCGCTTTATCAAGCTGAGCTTGTTGCTCTGCTACATAAGCCATTGCTGCTGCGCCAGTTACTGCTTCAATACGACGAATACCCGCAGCTATACCACCTTCTGATGTGATTTTGAATAAACCAATATCACCAGTGCGGCCCACATGAGTACCACCACAAAGCTCGATAGAGAAATCGCCCATGGTAACGACACGTACTTCGTTGTCGTACTTCTCACCAAATAACGCCATAGCGCCTTGCTCTTTGGCTTCATCAATCCCCATTACTGCGGTTTTCAGTTGATGATTACGACGAATTTGAGTGTTAACCATTTCTTCAACTTGCTTAAGTTCTGCTGCAGTAACAGCTTCAAAATGTGCAAAGTCAAAACGTAAACGTTCAGGGTTTACTAATGACCCTTTCTGGTTCACATGGGTGCCCAATACATTACGTAATGCGGAATGTAATAAATGCGTCACTGAATGGTTTAATTGAGTACGATGACGTAGTTTTTTATCCACTTCAGCGTTAACGGTTTGACCAAGGGTTAAGGTTCCAGCAGTTAACTTACCTTCATGACCAAAAGCCTGACCGAAAATTTGAGTGTCAGCGACAGTAAATACCGTCTCATCAACAGACAGTTGACCTTTATCACCAACCTGTCCACCAGACTCAGCATAAAACGGCGTGTTATCTAATACGATGACAGCGTCTTGTCCTGCGGCAAGTGACTCTACTGCAACACCTTCAACGTAGATTGCTGTTACAACGCCTTGACCATTTAATTCGGTATAACCACAGAATTCAGTCTCACCTTCGATTTTCAGGCCGCTATTATAATCAGTACCAAAGTTACCAGCTGCTTGTGCACGGCTTCTTTGCTCTGCCATTGCTGCTTCGAAACCTGCTTCATCAACAGTAATATCACGCTCACGACAAACATCTGCCGTTAAATCAACAGGGAAACCATAAGTATCGTAAAGTTTGAATGCGGTTTCACCGTCTAACACATTAGTGCTTAACTCGTTTAATGCAGCATCTAGAATGCCTAAACCACGCTCAAGAGTTCTAGCAAACTGTTCTTCTTCCGCTTTCAACGACTTTTCAATAATCGCTTTCGCTTCAACAAGGCCTTTACCCGCATCGCCCATCACTTCGATAAGTGTAGGTAATAACTTGTAAAAGAATGTCTCAGTCGCCCCTAGCTTATTACCGTGACGTACTGCACGGCGAATGATTCGGCGTAGCACGTAACCACGACCTTCATTTGATGGCATAACACCATCAGCAATCAAGAATGAACAAGAACGAATATGGTCGGCAATAACGCGCAATGATTTATTTTCTAAATCTTCTACATTGATAATTTCAGCGGCTTTTTTGATTAAGGCTTGGAATATATCGATTTCGTAGTTTGAGTGTACACCTTGCATAATTGCTGCAATACGCTCAATGCCCATACCAGTATCAACTGAAGGTTTTGGTAACGGCTGCATTTCACCATCAGCTTGACGGTTATACTGCATGAATACGATATTCCAGATTTCAATGAAACGATCGCCATCTTCTTCAGGTGTGCCTGGGCGGCCGCCCCAAATGTGCTCACCGTGATCATAGAAAATTTCAGAACATGGACCACAAGGGCCAGTGTCACCCATTTGCCAGAAGTTATCTGAAGCGTAAGCTGCGCCTTTGTTGTCACCAATGCGAATAATATTTTCAGCTGCAACGCCGATTTTCTTATTCCAAATTTCAAATGCTTCATCATCAGTATCATAGATAGTGACGCATAATTTTTCTGTCGGTAATTTCAATGTTTGAGTTAAGAAGTTCCATGCAAATGAAATCGCTTCTTCTTTAAAGTAATCGCCAAAGCTGAAGTTACCTAACATTTCAAAAAACGTATGATGACGAGCGGTATAACCGACATTGTCTAAATCATTGTGTTTACCACCAGCACGAACACAACGCTGTGATGTTGTCGCTCGAGTATAACCACGGTTTTCCAAGCCAAGAAAAGCTTCTTTAAACTGGTTCATACCCGCATTAGTAAACAATAACGTTGGGTCGTTATGCGGCACTAATGAGCTACTGTCGACAACTTGGTGTCCGTTGTTACCAAAATACGCTAAAAATGCGCTTCTTAATTCTGTGGTGGTCTGAAACATGAAATCGCCCTAAATGGATAAATTCTATTTATCTTGAAGCTGTATAACAGCTCGAATATTGGCAACATTATATACTTAAACAAACTGAAGGTGCGAGAATCTAGCGGCTTAGATTAGCGATTTTCTTACATTTGGGAGCGATTATGTTAATCGACAATTCAATTTTATGGCCTAAATAGTCCAAATCAAAATTGAAAGGAGCGTTATGACAATATTGCGATAACTTAAATAGTCTTTATTTCACGAACCACATGATAACTAGCCTTCATCAAGCTTGACTAGGGAATCATCTGTAATTCACTAATTACCCTAGCGATTTGATGGTGATGGCAAGATCTTAGGGTTATATTCTGAAAATTCCTAGCAGTTCGAAAAGGCAAAACTCTGTTCTAGTTTTAAAGCATTTTTACTAATGACTTACTCGCATTACAAACTATTTCAAAATATAAAAAAATCGCAATTGGCAAAACCAATCGCGATTTATTAATTTCAAGCAAGCTGTAGAGAAACTCGTTTAAAGATAACTTAGTTTATAGCTGTTCGAGTTAGCTTCCTGCTACCTTGGAGTTAAACTCGATTTAAAAAACTTCACCTGTTTCTAAATCGATATTTTCATCAGACTCTGCAGGAGCTGCTTCTTTTTCTTTGCTTAATAGCATTTGACGTAAGTTAGTTTCAATCTCTTCAGCTATTGCTGGGTTTTCAACTAAGTATTTACCAGCATTAGCACGGCCTTGACCGATTTTATTACCTTGATAGCTGTACCATGCACCTGCTTTTTCAACAAGCTTATGCGCTACACCTAAATCAACTAACTCGCCAGTACGGTTAATCCCTTTACCATAGAGGATTTGGAATTCAGCTTGTCTAAATGGCGCAGCAATTTTGTTCTTAACCACTTTCACGCGTGTTTCATTACCCACAACAGCATCACCATCTTTAATCGCACCTGTACGGCGAATATCAAGACGAACTGAAGCGTAGAACTTAAGTGCATTACCACCCGTTGTGGTTTCTGGGTTACCAAACATAACACCAATTTTCATGCGGATTTGGTTAATAAAGATAAGCAGTGTGTTTGATTGCTTAAGGTTACCAGCAAGTTTACGCATTGCTTGGCTCATCATACGTGCCGCTAAGCCCATGTGCGAATCACCAATCTCACCTTCGATTTCTGCTTTAGGTGTTAATGCAGCAACCGAATCGACAATAATCACATCAACAGCGCCAGAGCGTGTTAATGCATCACAAATCTCAAGCGCTTGCTCACCCGTATCAGGCTGAGAACATAAAAGGTTATCAATATCTACGCCTAAGTTTTTCGCATAAATAGGGTCAAGTGCGTGTTCAGCATCAATAAAGGCACAAGTTTTACCTTGGCGCTGTGCTGCTGCAATCACTTCAAGTGTTAAGGTTGTTTTACCAGAAGATTCAGGACCGTAGATTTCTACGATACGTCCCATTGGTAAACCACCAGCACCTAGTGCAACATCCAATGAAAGTGAGCCAGTAGAAATTGTTTCAACATCCATTGTGCGATCTGCGCCCAACTTCATGATTGAACCTTTACCAAATTGCTTTTCAATTTGGCCTAATACGGCATTTAACGCTTTCTCTTTATTTGGATCTGCTTTCATTCTCTTTATCCCTTTAAGGTGACTCAATTCGACATGCGAACTTGGTAACGAATAAATTTGTCTGTCTAACAATATGAGCTCAGTATACTGTATAATCATACAGTATCAATAGTTACTGTATACTTTTTTGACATTATTTCATTCGTATAATATTTTTATCTTATTAATCAATACCTAATAACCAAAATAAGTTTTAAAACCTCAAAGAGCTCATTGAACAAACTACTGTATACACTAGTATGAGCGAATGTGAATTATCGAGTTTTCAAAGATTTAATTCGTAATAAATAACAGTACTTGTCTTTCTAAAAGTCACTGTATGAACATCGCTTATTGGGAATCAAACTAAATATTGTTAAGATGAGCCCCGTTTATTATCCCGTATTAAAGCCAGATTAAGAGCAACTACTTAATGACCGTAAATGAAGACCCAAGTTTAGAAAAGCATACCCCAATGATGCGTCAATATTTGACGCTAAAAGCACAGCACCCAGAGATGCTTTTGTTTTATCGTATGGGAGACTTTTATGAATTATTTTATGAAGACGCCAAACTGGCTTCTGAACTATTAGGGATTTCACTTACTGCTAGAGGCAAGAGTGGCGGCAATGCAATACCTATGGCAGGTTTACCCTATCACGCCGTTGAAGGTTATCTCGCCAAGCTAGTACAAATTGGTCAATCAGTCGCTATTTGTGAGCAGATTGGCGATCCCGCTACCAGTAAAGGTCCAGTAGAACGTAAAGTCGTTCGTATTGTTACCCCTGGCACCTTAACTGACGAAGCCTTATTACAAGAAAGACAAGACAACTTACTCGCTGCGGTTTACCAAGGTAAAAATGGCTATGGCTACGCAACTTTGGACGTGTCATCAGGTCGATTTGTCATTGTTGAACTTGAGAATTCAGAAACATTAGAAGCTGAGTTGCAGCGTACTAGCCCTGCAGAGCTTTTATACAGTGAAGATTTAGCTGATAGGCATCTTATCGAGAACCTTAAGGGTATTAGACGTCGCCCTGAATGGGAATTTGATTACGACACTAGTATCCAGTTATTGCTGGAACAGTTTGGCACAAAAGACCTTCATGGCTTTGGTGTTAGCCATGCGCGTTTATCTTTACAAGCCGCTGGCTGTCTTATGCAATACGTAAAAGACACTCAAAAAACAGCTCTACCCCATATCAGCAGCATTACCATGTTTAACCAAGCTGATACGATAATTTTAGATGCCGCAACTAGGCGTAATCTTGAGTTGACCGTTAATCTTTCGGGTTCTCGTGATAACACTCTTGCTTGGGTATTAGATAAAACGGCTACGCCAATGGGCAGCCGAATGTTACAGCGCTGGATCCATCAGCCATTGCGCGATCAACAGCATATAAGCCAACGACAACAAGCGGTTTCTGAGTTAATAGAAACAGGCTTATTTGCTGACTTACACCAACAATTAAAAGCCTTAGGCGATATCGAACGTATCATGGCTCGCCTTGCTATTCGTAGTGCTCGTCCTAGGGATTTTGCACGCCTTCGCCAAGCCTTAGATTTGTTGCCTGAAATCCAACAAACACTCAGTCACTGCAAACAAGCAGAAATGCAACGCTTAGCAGCTTTATTAGGTGAGTTTCCTGAGCAACAACAATTATTGCAATCAGCCATTGTTGATAACCCGCCAATGCTAATCCGTGACGGTGGCGTTATCCGTTCAGGATATAATGCTCAGTTAGATGAGTGGCGTGGCCTTAGCGAAGGTGCCAATGATTATTTAGTACAAATGGAAGCCCGTGAAAAAGAACAAACTGGCATTAATACGCTAAAGGTTGGCTATAACCGAGTGCACGGCTATTACATTGAAGTCAGCCGCTTACAATCTGATCAAGTACCATTAAGCTATCAACGTCGCCAGACTCTTAAAAATACTGAGCGATATATCACCCCTGAGCTTAAGGAATACGAAGAGAAAGTACTTTCAAGCCAAGGCAAAGCTTTGGCAATTGAAAAGCAACTTTGGGAAGAATTGTTCGATTTACTTTTACCCAAGTTACATGAATTACAGCAATTTGCTCAAGCTGCATCGGAGTTAGATGTACTTAGTAATTTTGCTGAGCGTGCAGAAACATTAGGGTATAACTGCCCACAAATTAGTAATGAAATTGGTATTCATATAGAAGCGGGTCGTCATCCAGTCGTTGAACTAGTCAGCCAAAGTCCATTTATCGCCAACCCAGTTGCACTGGCACCAGAGCGACGTATGCTGATTGTCACTGGGCCTAATATGGGCGGTAAATCAACCTATATGCGCCAAGTCGCGCTAATCACGCTTATGGCACATATAGGCAGTTTTGTGCCTGCGCAAAAAGCTGTGATTGGCCCCATTGATCGCATATTCACCCGTATTGGCGCATCTGACGATCTGGCATCTGGGCGTTCAACTTTTATGGTTGAAATGACTGAGACAGCAAACATCCTTCACAATGCGACAGCGAAAAGCTTAGTATTAATGGATGAAATTGGCCGAGGAACATCAACCTATGATGGACTATCGCTTGCGTGGTCTGCAGCTGAATACTTAGCTGAAAAAGTGGCAGCGCTAACCTTATTTGCAACTCACTATTTTGAGTTGACTCAACTACCTGAACAAATATCAGGCGCTGCCAATGTGCATTTAGATGCCGTAGAACATGATGACACCATCGCCTTTATGCATGCTGTGCAAGAAGGTGCTGCAAGTAAAAGTTATGGATTACAAGTCGCATCACTTGCAGGCGTTCCAGCTCATGTCATAAAAGCTGCCAAACAAAAACTGCATATGCTTGAAAGTCGCGATTTAGCGAATACACAGAACGTCCCTATCCAAGAGGCACTTAATCTTACCATGCCTGAGCCGCTATCATCAGCTGCGACAGAAAAGCTCGCTCAGATTAATCCTGATGATTACAGCCCTAAACAAGCTTTAGATATGCTGTATGAACTAAAGCGATTAACTAATCTGTAAGACGCTATTGGTTAACTATTTGATGATAAGCCGCAACAGTAAAATGTAGCGGCTTTTTAATCTGAAGATTTGCTTTAACTATTAGTTTTCAAGTGATTTTAATCCACTCGTATCAACACCTTTCATAACTTCTCTCTCTAACGCGTGTTGCTCAGCTAGCTCATTAGTCTTTTTCTGCTGCTGTAAATTTTGTTGCTCAATGCTCATTCTTACCTGACGCTGTATCGATTCTTGCTCAGTTTCACATTGACGAAATCCATCAGACCAACCTTGAGCATAATCTGTTTCATTATTAAAACGGGTTACATCCTTTTTAAATTGATCAAATAAGCTGCCCCCAGCTTTATTTCCGCTATCACAACCATCCTGAAAACCATCGGCATAAGCTAAAGGGTAACCTTGCTCGACCATACTATCGCGAGTACTTTGACAAGCTGTAATAATTAATAAGCTCAATGGAATTAATAATAGAATAATTTTACTTTTCATCTTAAACCTCCAGTTTCTGAACATTCAGGCAATAAAAAAGGGCATTAATGCCCTTATTTCACTATATTTCAAAGCACTAGCTTCTAAATAATGCTTCTACTGACAAGCCTTGAGCCCCTAAAACGTCTTTCAATCTTTTTAATGCTTCAACTTGAATTTGACGCACACGTTCACGCGTTAAGCCAATTTCAGCACCCACATTTTCTAGTGTAGAAGGTTCATAACCCAGTAATCCAAAACGTCTCGCTAATACTTCTCTTTGTTTAGTATTTAGCTCGTTTAACCATCCTACAATTGAATGAGATAAATCTTCATCTTGTACTTTATAATCTGGCCCAACTGAATCATCATCAGCAATGACATCAAGTAAGGCTTTGTCATTATCGCCACCTAACGGTGTATCTACTGAGGTAATTTTTTCGTTCAGCTTTAACATGCGGCTTACATCGCTGGTAGAGACATCTAAAGTGTCAGCAATTTCTTCTGCCGTTGGCTCATGATCAAGTTTTTGAGCTAGCTGTCTTGCGGTACGTAAGTACACATTAAGCTCTTTAACGACATGAATAGGTAAACGAATGGTGCGGGTTTGATTCATGATAGCTCTTTCGATGGTTTGTCTAATCCACCAAGTCGCATAAGTTGAAAAACGGAATCCTCGCTCTGGGTCAAATTTTTCGACCGCGCGAATAAGCCCAAGATTACCTTCTTCAATAAGATCAAGTAACGCTAAGCCTCGGTTGTTATACCTTCTGGCAATTTTGACAACCAAGCGTAAATTACTTTCTATCATGCGGTTACGAGACTTCTCGCAGCCTTTGAGTGCTTTACGTGAAAAGAAGACTTCTTCTTCTGCACTAAGCAAAGGGGAAAAACCGATCTCACCTAGATATAGCTGAGTGGCGTCAAGATTCTTTTGCAAATCATCTTGAACTTGTTGATCAATATCGGATTGCTGCCCTTCTTTGGCTTTTCCTGCCTTCGGCGCAACCTCTTGTGGTTGTGTGGCTAAATCCATAAGCTCTACTGCGACTGCAGCGTTGTTTTTTTGGCTCATATGGTGCTCTCCCAAACCTGGTAAATTTAAGTAACTAGTGCACTTGCCTATCCTCCGTTTTAATGTGAACTAAACAGTTAACGTTTAGGTAAATAGTTTAATGGGTTTACTGACTTACCATGGAGACGTATCTCAAAATGAAGCATCACCTGGTTGGCCCCTGTACTACCCATTTTCGCAACTGTCTGTCCGGCATTTACATATTGCTTTTCTTTGACCAATATTGAATCTGCATGAGCATATGCACTTAAAAAATCATCGTTATGTTTGATAATCACCAAATTGCCATAACCACGAAGCGCATTACCAGCATAAACAACTCTTCCATCAGCAGCGGCTTTAATGATATCGCCACGTGTACCTGCAACCTTAATACCTTGGTTGCCCTGCTGCGCTGTAGAGAAATACCCTATTATCTTGCCTTTATTCGGCCAGTTCCACTTACTTACTTTATCAGGTAAGCCTGAAACAGGATTTTTCGCTACTTGAACCGTCTTTTCTGGGGTAGTTTTTACAGAATACGCAGGCTTCGCTTTGTGATCAAGCTCTTTTTTTGTACTGTTTTTGTTAGCTGTGGCATTTGCTTGTTTTGTTACTGTGGTTTGTTTTGGCACAGTTTTCTTTACTGGCTTGGGTTTGGCGTTCGCTACAGCAACCGATTTAGATGTGGATTTAACCGTTGTAGGCTTGTAGAGTTTTAAGGTCTGACCAGGGTAGATGGTATATGGCGCTTTGAGCTTATTATAAGCCGCAATATCATTAAAATCTTTACCCGCTCCCCATGAGATAGAGTAAAGAGTATCACCTCGTTTGACTTTATAGCTTCCAGAAGTAATTGAGCCTTTATTATATTTAGGGCCTGCAGAGGAGGAAATGCTTTGCACAGGCGCAGGTGTATGAGCTTGAAAGCTACAGCCTGATAAAAAACTCACGAATAAAAAGACATACAACCAATTGTGATACTTCAATCACTCTCTCCAGCTAAGATGGGAAATATCACCCTAATTAAGCAAGTTCACCATTAATTAATGGCACAAATTTAACAGCTTCAATGATTTGCGAGTTAAACTCATTATTTTGACGGGTTATTTTTAATAGCTGCTGTGAATCCTCACCTACTGGTATCACTAACACACCGCCTTCAGATAACTGGGTTAATAAAGCCTCAGGTACTGATGCCGCCGCAGCAGTAACCATAATCGCGTCAAATGGCGCTTTATTTTGCCAGCCCTTCCAACCATCACCGTATTTAAACGATACGTTATGTAAGTCTAAGCGCTTTAATCTTTGTCGCGCTTGGATTTGCAGTGCTTTGATCCGTTCAATTGTACATAGCTGCGGTACAAGTTGGGCTAAGATAGCCGCTTGATAACCAGAACCCGTACCAATTTCCAACACTTTAACGGGATTATGTTGCAGGAGTAATTCGGTCATTCGCGCGACTATATATGGCTGAGATATCGTTTGCCCTTGGCCAATTGGAAGTGCTGTATTCTCATAAGCTTTATGGGCAAGAGCACCATCTAAGAACAACTCTCTTGGCGTATTAGACACAGCCTCTAATACGGCGCTATTGCTGATGCCTGCTTCATGCAGTTTTCTCGCTAAATTGATAGCTACAGTTGAGGCTACCTGACTCATAATTTGTTTATCCAGTTCTCTAGACCAGCAAGCTGGTTATATGCAGTTAAATCGACGGTTAGCGGCGTAATGGACACGTAACCTTGTTCAACTGTACCAAAGTCAGTATCTGCGCTCGCATCTTGTTCTTTTCCTGGCGGGCCAAGCCAATAGATATCACGCCCAGCAGGATCTTGGGCTTTGATCATTCCTTCAGCTTTATGTCTTGAACCTAAACGAGTGACTTTCATGCCCTTTATTTGCTCTAAAGGTAAGTCAGGAACATTTACATTCAAAATCTGATCGCTATCAATCGGGTGTTCAAGTAGTCCTTGGACAATTTTAGCGGCATATATTGCGGCGCTTCGATAATGGATAAGTTCTTTACCCACAAGGGAGATTGCAATAGCAGGTAACCCCAAGAAACGACCTTCAGTTGCTGCGGCAACAGTGCCAGAATAAAGGGTATCATCACCCATGTTAGCGCCAGCATTAATGCCTGAAACAACAATATCAGGCTCAATTTCGCACAGCTCTCTAATCGCTAAATGAACACAATCAGATGGCGTTCCATTAACTGCAATATAACCATTCTCTAAGTTATTAATTCTTAATGGATTAGTCAAGGTCAAAGAATTACTTGCGGCTGAACAATTACGATCAGGTGCGACAACCGTAATATTCGCAATTTGGGCTAATTCTTCAGCTAACGCTTTAATCCCTGGTGCTGTTACACCGTCATCATTACTGACAAGTATATTAATCACGAGTTAGACTCTTGGTTCGTTGCTGTAGCTTCGGCAAGTTTTTGTTGCTGTATCAGTGCATTTTGCTCAGCAACCATCTGTTGACGTTGCACTTCTTGCACATCTTGATAATCCAGTAACTCGCGAAGAACGGATGTCGCGTAACTTCCTGCAGGTAAAATAAATTCGATAACTAAACTGTCCTGTTCAAATCGATACTTCATTGCTTGTGGCTTAAGCAATAATGGGCGGCGTTCCTGTTCTAGACCTGCTTGTTCAAGACCGGTTAAATCTTGGGTTAGCTCTGCTAATGCAGTTTGTTCTACTAACGCTGCATCAGCTTGAGGAAGTACCGAGCCTCGTCCCCACAATGGCGCAGATAATTGAATATCATTATCAGACAAACGCTTTAACGTTGCTGGATCCCACTTTTCAGCCACAAAAAAGCTTTTACTACCTGCAAGCATAACGCAATCTCCCGTAAGGGGCGCAACACTGTGATGGTGTAATCGATAAGAAACTACCTGATTAAATACATTCGATCTTACAGCCGATAAATAGATACTACGCTTTTTGCGATCCTTCACTTTTTTACCAGCCAGCATTTGTTGACCAAAGATTAAGTTTTTACCTTGATGGCCAAAACGTTGTTCACCAAAGTAATTAGGAACGCCAGTTTCCATGACTTGTTGAATGCGCTTTTCAAGGGCATCTTTATCTGACACATTACGTAATGTCAGCTCAAAGCGATTACCTAATAATGCACCGATGCGTAATTTTTTACTGTGTCGCTGACTAGACAGAATCGTCAATCGAGTTTGATTCTGATGAGTTTCATCATTGACATTCCCAACAGAAACTTCATCAACAGGCGTTGATAATGATTGCCAATCTGGGGTTTCTTTACCTGGTATGCGCACACCAAACCACTGCTCAGTCACTGCATTTCTGTCTTTTTGACCTGCATAAGTCACTTCTTTTTGATGCACTTTGGCAAACTTTGCTAGAATTTCAGCGACCTGATTTGTATTCAGGCCTTCTTTGCGAACATGGATCATATGATGCTCACCTTCGCCTGTTGGGCTAAAAGGCAGCATTTCCTTCACGATAAAATCACTATTAAAAGTGCGTAAATCTGCAGTGCAGGTGGGTTTATCAAAAAGGTAATGTAACGAACTCATGTTTTATTCTCAAAGTATGAAATCAATTTATAGTAAGCGGCTAACTCATCAAGCAAATGGCTAACTTACACAGATAAAAGTTTAAAAGGTAAATCTTAACGGGCAGGTTTATACCAGTTTATTCATTAAGACGACAGACTCAACCGCTATGCCTTCTTTACGGCCTGTAAATCCTAACTTTTCTGTAGTCGTGGCTTTAACGTTAATATTTTCAATATCGGTTTCTAAATCTTCTGCTAAACACATTCTTATCGCTTGAATATGCGGTAACATTTTCGGTGCTTGGGCAATAATAGTGACGTCGAGATTACCAATAACAAACTGTTTCTGTTTGGCTAGATTAAAACAATGCCTTAGTAATACACGGCTATCAGCTCCTGCAAATTCCGCATCGGTATCAGGGAAATGCTTACCAATATCCCCCATTGCCATGGCACCGAGAATCGCATCTGAAATAGCGTGCAAAACAACATCACCATCAGAGTGGGCTATTAAGCCTGTCTCATACGGAACTGTAACGCCGCCAAGAATCAGTGGCTTATCACCACCAAACTTATGTACGTCAAACCCATGGCCAATTCGAATATTCATTATCTTAGATTACCGTTTATTATATGACTGTTATTGCACAATATTTTTATGAATTAACTATTATTAATTAACTCAGCCTATTCAAACCGACTGAATGTTGGCTAAAAACAACTTAGCCAATTGTAAATCGTCAGGATGTGTAACCTTTATATTATCAGCTCTACCTGATACTAACCCAGGATTTACACCCGCCCATTCCATAGCACTGGCTTCATCAGTAATTTGTACGCCTTGCTCAAGTGCTGCTACTAAGTTGTTCTTAAGTTGCTGACAAGGAAATAACTGCGGTGTTAAGGCATGCCATAGGTTTTCTCGACACACAGTTTCTGCAACTTGAGCTGAGTTGGCCTCTTTAGCAACGATACTTCTTTTCATCGTATCTCGAACTGGCATGGCCAATATTGCACCTTGAGGGTGATGCTGGCGAGAGTGTAGAAGCTTATCGATATCAGTTTGAGTCAGGCAAGGTCTTGCTGCGTCATGCACTAACGCCCATGTATCATCCGTTGCATTTACTTGATTAACGCTTAGTTCGTTTAAGGCTGCAAGAACAGAATCAGCACGTTCATTCCCACCAATCACGGTCATGACTTTCGCATGATTAGCTTGGCTAAGGTTAGCAAAAAACTCGTCTTCGGGATGCAGTGCTACAATGACTTTACTGATATTTGGATGCGAAATTAAACTGTCTAACGTGTGGGCTAAAATAGTTTGTTCACCGAGCATTAGATATTGTTTGGGAATAGATGCGCCCATTCTGGCGCCAATACCTGCCGCAGGTACAATTGCTACAACTGATTGCTTTGCAGAATTCATATAAATTACTGACCGAAAGTTGAATTGTTACGGGGGTTATTTCCAACAACGCGATAAAAAGTCTCACCTTCTTTGACCATACCCAGCTCGTTACGAGCACGCTCTTCAATGGCTTCAGTGCCACTTTTTAGATCGATAATTTCGGCTTTAAGCACTTGGTTACGGGCGATGAGTTTATCGTTGCTTTCTTGCTGACTGGCAATCTGCTTTTGCAGATTCATATACTGGGAAAGATTGTTCTCGCCTAACCAAAGTCGATACTGCAACAAGCCTACTAAGATAATCAGTAATAGTAAAAGTCGTTTCATAAATCGGTTATCAGCGATAATTATTAGTAATAGTAACGCTATAGTACAACAAAAAAGGCCACCTAGTGGTGGCCTTTTTAAGATTTAGTAAAGATTAAGCTTGGCCTTTCACTTCTTTAAGACCGTTGTAAGGTGCTTTTTCACCTAATGCTTCTTCGATACGAAGTAGTTGGTTGTACTTAGCAACACGGTCACTACGGCTTAAAGAACCCGTTTTGATTTGACCAGCAGCAGTACCAACAGCTAAATCAGCAATGGTTGCGTCTTCAGTTTCACCACTACGGTGAGAAATAACAACAGTGAAGCCTGCATCTTTAGCCATTTTGATTGCTGCTAAAGTTTCAGTCAGTGAACCGATTTGGTTGAACTTAATTAAGATTGAGTTAGCAATACCGTTATCGATACCACGTTTTAAAATCTTAGTGTTCGTTACGAATAAATCGTCACCAACCAATTGGATTTTGTCACCCATCAATTTAGTTTGATGTGCAAAACCTTCCCAATCAGACTCATCTAGACCGTCTTCAATAGAAACAATTGGGTATTCTTTCGTCAAATCTTGTAAGAAGTAGTTAAACTCTTCTGAAGTGAATTTCTTACCTTCACCTTTAAGATCGTAGATATTTGCTTCTTTATCAAAGAACTCTGATGCAGCACAATCCATCGCTAAGGTGATGTCTTTGCCTAGCTCGTAGCCAGCATTAGCAACAGCCACTTTAATTGCAGCTAAAGCAGATGCATTTGATGGAAGGTTTGGTGCGAAACCACCTTCATCACCCACAGCTGTAGAGTGACCATCAGCTTTAAGTACTTTCGCTAAACTATGGAATACTTCAGCACCCATACGTAAACCTTCGCGGAAATTAGCTGCGCCAACCGGTTGAATCATAAATTCTTGGATATCTACGCTGTTATCAGCATGCTCACCACCATTGATGATATTCATCATAGGTAATGGCATAGAGTAAACACCTGGAGTGCCGTTTAAGTCAGCAATATGTGCGTATAAAGGAACTTTCTTTGAAATTGCTGCTGCTTTAGCTGCAGCTAAAGATACTGCTAAGATAGCGTTTGCGCCAAACTTAGCTTTGTTTTCAGTGCCATCTAGGTCAATCATGATTT
Organism: Shewanella sp. 10N.286.51.B7; assembly: GCF_002873615.1. Lineage (NCBI taxonomy): Bacteria > Pseudomonadati > Pseudomonadota > Gammaproteobacteria > Alteromonadales > Shewanellaceae > Shewanella > Shewanella sp. 10N.286.51.B7. The sequence goes on along the minus strand of NZ_MCUF01000021.1, from coordinate 119,081 downwards.
GGTCAAGTTCAGCTTGAGCCAATGCATCTTTACCTTTTAGCGCTTCTGCGATTGGGCCATTAACGGCTTCAACCGCTTTTAATACACCTTTACCTAAGTAACGCGCTTTATCGCCATCACGTAATTCTAACGCTTCACGAGAACCAGTAGATGCACCTGATGGTGCTGCAGCCATACCGATAGAACCATCTGCAAGATGCACTTCAGCTTCAACCGTTGGGTTACCGCGTGAATCCATGATTTCGCGACCAATGACATTAATAATGTTAGCCATAACTTCCTCGATAAATGTAAGATAAAATTAAAATAGAAAATCAATACCATTAATCAGCAACATTCTTAGTATTGAAGATTGATTATTGGTATTTCACTTTCAGTTTGGTAATTAACTGTCAATTTGATGCATAGCATAGACCTATTATCTTGATGCTTCAACTATCAAAGTACCAAGTTGGAATCTGCCATGAAAAAAAAGCCATTGATGGAGTCATCAATGGCTTTCGTTATTTAGCTTGCTTCACCTTTTTGATGCGCTGCAGCTGCTGCTACAAAGCCTTCAAATAAAGGGTGACCATCACGTGGTGTTGAGGTGAACTCTGGGTGGAATTGACCTGCAACAAACCAAGGGTGGTTTGGTAACTCAATCATTTCGACGAGCTTGCGATCAGATGATAAACCACTGAATATCAGTCCCGCTTTCTCTAAACGCTCAACGTAGTTGTTGTTCACTTCAAAACGGTGACGATGACGCTCAACACAAGTATTCGAGTTATAAGCTGCAGCAGCTTTTGTGCCTTCAGCTAAATGACATAGCTGGGCACCTAAACGCATTGTGCCGCCTAAGTCAGACTCTTCATGGCGAGTTTCAACATTACCTTCTTCATTGATCCACTCAGTGATCAAACCAATCACTGGGTGCTCAGTTTTAGAGTTAAACTCAGTAGAATGGGCATCTTCAAGTTTAGCAACATGACGAGCAAACTCGATAAGCGCAACTTGCATACCTAAACAAATACCGAAGTAAGGAATGTTGTTTTCACGTGCGTACTGAGCCGCAAAAATCTTACCTTCAACGCCACGCTCACCGAAACCACCAGGAACCAAAATGCCGTCTAAGCCAGTTAAGACTTCTGCACCTTTGGCTTCAACAGTTTGTGAGTCTACATATTGAATGTTTACTGTAACGCGGTTTTTTAGACCTGCATGTTTTAATGCTTCATTAACTGACTTATATGCATCAGGTAATTCAATGTATTTACCCACCATACCAATGGTGATTTCACCAGTTGGGTTAGCTTCTTGGTAAATAACATTTTCCCATTCTGATAAATCAGCTTCTTTACAATCAATGCCAAAACGCTTGATCACTAATTCATCAAGGCCTTGTGAGCGAAGTAAAGCTGGGATCTTGTAGATACTGTCTACATCTTTTAATGAAATAACCGCTTTTTCTTCTACATTACAGAATAACGAGATTTTCGCTTTTTCGTTTGCAGGAATTGCGCGGTCACCACGACAAACTAAAACGTCTGGTGCGATACCAATTGAGCGTAACTCTTTTACAGAGTGCTGTGTTGGCTTGGTTTTAATTTCACCCGCAGCGCCCAAGAATGGCACTAAGGTTAAATGCATGAATAAAGTGCGATCACGTCCTAGCTCAGCACTTAATTGACGAATAGACTCTAAGAAAGGTAGTGATTCAATATCACCCACTGTGCCACCGATTTCTACGATAGCAACATCATGGCCTTCACCACCTTCAAGCACTTTTTCTTTAATCGCATTAGTAATATGCGGGATGACCTGAATAGTTGCGCCTAAATAGTCACCACGACGCTCTTTACGAAGCACTTGCTCATAAATACGGCCTGTAGTGAAGTTATTACGACGATTCATTTTGGTGCGAATAAAACGTTCGTAATGGCCTAAATCTAAATCAGTTTCAGCACCGTCTTCAGTAACGAAAACTTCACCATGCTGAGTTGGACTCATGGTTCCTGGATCAACGTTAATGTATGGGTCCAGTTTCATAATGGTTACATTGAGGCCACGCGCCTCTAAAATTGCTGCTAGAGATGCTGCTGCAATGCCTTTACCTAGTGATGAAACAACGCCACCAGTTACGAAGATATACCTTGTAGTCATGCTGAACCTGAGAATGTGAGTTTGAAAAATACGTGCTTGTAAGAAAGCACTAGGACGGGGCGACATTCTACCAAATTAGCCCGATAACAACAAACAATAAACTCATAAAATTGCGTTAATAACGTTTAATTAGCCAACAGCTTCATTCAATGCGATTTTTAGCTTATTAACATAACCACAGTTATCGCTACAATGCGATTAAACCAACTAACAATGAAGTCACCATTAGCATCAGCTTTACTTTGCAAAAGTTATTTTGCTTTTTCCTGCTGTTTAACCTTGTCCCAGTATGCATCTAGCTCTTCTAAAGAATGTTCATCGATTGATTTACCACTTTGCTCGGCACACGCTTCTACGCCTCGAAAACGTCGTTCAAATTTTTGATTAGCTTGTCTTAAGGCTTGTTCTGGCTCTACGCCTAAATGCCTTGCCATGTTTGCAACGGCAAATAACAGATCGCCAATTTCATCAACCACTCGCTCGTGGTACTTTTCTGGCTCAGTATTAAGGTGCTTTGCTTCTTCCATCACCTCATCTATTTCTTCGTGCACTTTCGCCACCACAGGCGCTAAATCAGGCCAATCAAACCCGACCTTGGCGACCCTTTTTTGAATCTTAATTGCGCGGTTCATTGCGGGTAGAGTGACAGGAATATCAGCCAATAATGAAAACTGCTGTTTTTGCTCTCGCTCAGACTGCTTTATCGCATCCCAAGATTGTTTAACCTTTTCAGCACTTACAAGAGCAGAATCTGTATTATCAGTAGGAAACACATGAGGGTGACGCCTCGTCAGCTTGTCACAAATCTTCTCGACCACGGTTGAAAAGTCAAACATGCCCTGCTCTTTCGCTAACTGACAATAAAACACCACTTGAAATAACAAATCACCTAATTCATCAGGTAAGGAGTCAAAGTCAGCTTGTTCGATTGCATCTGCAACTTCATATGCTTCTTCGAGGGTAAAAGGCACTATCGTCTTAAAGTTTTGCTGCTTGTCCCATGGGCAACCAGTTTCAGGATCACGCAGCTTTTCCATGATGGTTAAAAGCGGTTGGATAATATTGTCAGTTTTCGATTGGCCTTTTGGCATGGGGAAATATCCAATTAATGAGCGGGATTAAACAAAAAGGTGGTAAACCTAATGATTTACCACCTCAATTAACAACGAACTTATTACAAGCTTTAATCTTTATAGACGTCTTGCTTCTATTACGCCTTCAATTTGGCCAAGCTTAACTAATATACGGGACAAGCCATCGAGATTATAAAGCTCAAGCTCCAGATCTACCGCTGCAGTTTGATTCTTTTCATCTGATGTAGAGCTCATCGCCATCACATTCGACTTTTCTGCTGCCAACACGGTAGTCACATCACGTAATAAACCGCTTCTGTCATGGGCACTGACTTGCACTTTAATCCGATAACCACCAGAATAATTCTCGCCCCACACCACTTCAACACTTCTTTCTGGATGAGCGCGCATTAACTCTTTCACTTGTGCGCAATCACTGCGGTGAACCGACACGCCGCGTCCCATTGTTATATAGCCGAAGATTTCATCACCAGGAACCGGTTTACAACAGCTGGCAATATGGCTGAGTAGATTACCCACACCATTCACTTCAACTTGCCCCTTACCTTTACGAGGCGCTCTGGTATGCGAGCGTTTAATGATTTCTTCAACAATTTCTTGCTCTGAATTTGGCTCTTTACGCAAGCTGGTTTCAATAAAGTTAACCACTTGATTAAGACGTAAATCGCCACCGCCAATCGCTGCTAACATGTCATCCATACTGTTCATGTTAAATCGTTCTACCGCGACTTGAGCATCTTTAATTTTTAACGATACTCGCGTCAATTCAGCTTCAAGTAATTCTTTACCTGCAACCATATTTTTATCGCGATCTTGTTGCTTGAACCAATGTTGGATTTTAGAGCGAGAACGCGACGACTTAATGTAGCCTAAATTAGGGTTTAACCAATCACGTTTTGGGTTAGGGTGCTTTGAGGTAATAATTTCAATGCGTTCACCCGTTTCGACTTGATAAGTAAACGGCACGATACGACCATCCACTTTAGCGCCAATGCACTTATGTCCCACATGCGAGTGAATATAATAAGCAAAATCAAGCACCGTTGACCCTAGCGGTAAATCAACCACTTCGCCATTAGGGGTAAAAACATATGCTCGGTCCTCAAAAACCTGACTACGTACTTCTTCAACTAAATTACCGGTTTCAGCAACATCTTCTTGCCAGAGTAAAATTTTACGTAACCAGTTAATTTTCTCTTCATAGCCACTTTGCTTACCACCAGCTGTGCCTTCTTTATACTTCCAGTGCGCTGCAACGCCAAGCTCAGCATCTTGGTGCATGGCTTCTGTACGGATTTGGATTTCGACCGTTTTACCTTCAGGGCCTACGACGACGGTATGAATTGACTGGTAACCATTGGGTTTAGGATTAGCCACATAGTCATCAAATTCACGTGGGATATGATGCCAAAGCGTATGAACGACACCTAATGCGCCATAACAATCCTGAAGTCGGTCTGTGACAATACGCACTGCACGTACATCAAACAGTTCATCGAACTTAAGATCTTTGCCTTTCATTTTGCGCCAGATACTGTAGATATGCTTTGGACGGCCATAGACCTTAGCGCGGATCTGATCAGCATCTAATCGCTCTTGTAACTGGGTCACAAATTTATCGACAAATACTTCCCTGTCGACACGCTTACCGTCGAGTTGTTTCGCAATATCTTTATAGACAACGGGGTGAAGATAGCGAAATGAGATATCTTCTAACTCCCATTTAAGTTGACCTATACCCAATCGGTTTGCCAATGGCGCATAAATGTCTGCGACTTCACGGGCTACAAGCACACGCGTTTCTTCATCGACATTTTTAATTTCTCGAAGTAAACGCAAACGCTCAGCAAGTTTTATCACTACAGCACGAACATCCTCTACCATTGCCAAAAGCATTTTTCGGATATTGTCTATTTGCGGCTCTGCAGTACGAGAATCTTGGCTGACTTTTAATGCCCCAATCGCTTCCATTGTCACCACACTGGCGACAAGCTTACCTAAATTTTTACCGAATTTTTCTTCAATATCTTCAATCGACAAAATGCCTTCATCATGCACGATGAATAACAAAGAGGCTTGGAGCGTTTCGATGTCCATGTTTAAAGGCGCAAGGATTTCGACCATTTCGCGAGCACGATCTAATAAACCGCGATGTACATCAGGTGAAGGAGTTGGCAGCGCATCTAACTGTTTAATAAGATCCAGCAACATTTGGGCTTCCTCGGCATTATCAATATAACGCGTCACCCATTCGTCGATATTGAAATCGGCTGAATTAAAATGTGCTTCTCGAACTGAGACCATAATTAACTTCCTTATTGGTACCTAATTGCTACCAGTACTAACAAACCAGCTTAAAAGTTCAATAAACTGGTTATTGCAGATGCGCTCTACATTATTACAAAAGAATCATCTTGAATGTTCAGTAATCTATGTCAAATTATTATTAATCATTTTACAAATTCTTACTTAAAAAACCGATATCAGTACAATGTTTCATCGTTTTCTAGTTAAAACAAGATTAGCGTATATCAGATATCAATAATAAAGCATCAAGTTACTAACGAATGTTCTACAGGCAACACATAGTACACCTAAGCGATGATTCACTTTATTTCGAACAAGGCCATGGCTTCAATATGATGTGTTTGAGGAAACATATCGAGCATCATCAATTGTTTTAATTTATAGCCTTGTTCTATCAATACTTGGCTGTCTCTGGCTAAACTTGCTGGATTACACGACACATAAACGACCTTCTTAGGCTTCATTTTAGAAAGCCATTGTAAACTTTCATATGCCCCTGCTCTGGCAGGATCAAGCAGTAACTTATCGATACGTCCAAGCCATGATGCTTCTGATAAATCAGCGCTCAAATCGGCATGAAAGAAACTTAAGTTGGTTAAATTATTATCCAGTGCATTTTGTTTTGCTTGAGCCACCATTTCAGGTACGCCTTCAACACCAATAACATCTGCAGCTTTGGTAGCCAGTGGCAAACTAAAGTTACCAACACCACAAAATAAATCTAAAATACGCTCATTCGCTTGGGGGGCTAGCCATTCAATAGCTTGCGCAACCATTCGTTGATTAATATCAGCATTAACCTGAACAAAATTACCTGGGCTAAAGCGGCAATCCACTTGCCCATCAGCTAAACTGTATTGTGGCAACTCAATTCCTGCTTGGTCTGATGCCGTATCATCTGAAGCAGTATTTGACGGCACTGAATATAACCCATGAACTTGACTATCATTATCTTGCACAAGCAAGTTAATGTTATGCGATGCGGCGAAATCAATCAGTAATTGCTCATCAGCGGGTTTTAATGCTTTAGTTATTCGCAATACAGCAAACAAACCGTTCTCAGCTTCTGTGAGTTCTAAATGGCCTAAGGTCGTTTTAGCCTGTAATTGATTGAGCAGTTCTGTAAACGGTGTAATTAATGCTGATAGAGGCTTAGCAAGTACGTCACACTGTTTAATTTGAACAATGTCACTGCTATTAGCAGCCCGAAACCCTAGTTGTAATTTCTTGGTTTTTTTATCAAATAATGTCGCTAAACGAGCACGACGTCGATAATGCCACTCTTCACCGATGACGGCGTCAGCTACCATCGTTGAATCGACATTAATGGCCAATTTACTCATTAAATTGGTTAACGCTAATTGTTTATGGTCACGCTGTGCTTCTATGTCCATATGCTGTAAATCACAGCCTCCACATTGCTGATAATGTGGGCATTTAGCGTTTACGCGATGAGGTGCTGATTTATCAACCTTAAATAATTTGGCCTTGGCATATTTTTTCTTTTGCTCAGTCAATTGAGCTGTCACTGTTTCACCAGGAAGCGCACCCGGTACAAACACGACTTTCCCGTTATGTTGTGCAATACCTGCACCGAGGTGATCGAGTTGTGTTACCGTTAAACTCAACTTTGCTGATAACTGCTTAGTCTTGTTTGGTTTTGCTTTAAAAAATTGCGCCATTTTGGCCTCTGGTTTTGAATAAATCACTAGTCAAGAGTGCTGTATTTCTGGCAATCTAGACAACATAATGAATAAAAGTCTTTAGGAATAATAACTTCACGATGAATACTGCTAACAACATGACCAAATACAGCCTCCGTTCTTGGGTGCTCGTACTTGCGTTAGCGCCTACTGTTATGGTGGGTATTCTACTTGGAAGTTACTTCACCATAAACCGTTTTTATGAACTTGAAGAAACCTTAATAGCCCAAGGTCGAAGTATTGTCGAACCTTTGGCCATTGCCAGTGAGTTTGGCTTAGCGACTGAAGACAGAGAAGCCAGCAAACGATTACTGGCAGCATCGCAGCTGAGTAACTCATCTTTAATTCATTCAATTGCGATTTTTGACAATGATAACCAATTATTCGTCACCTCCCATTATCACAAAGATTTTGAAAGTATGCGCTATACCAGAGCGCTTGAGTCACTGATTGCTAGTCAGTACGAAACCATTGATGACACTATGGTGATCCGTGTACCCATTATTTCCCATACTGGCATCAATCAACAAAATACCAATTATATCGCTACTGCTTCTCCTGCAAAAAACGTCCCCCCTACGATAACTAATGCTGAAGGTCAGCAGATCTTGGGCTATATCTCGATATTGTTGAATAAGGAAAACGCCTTACTCGAGCAGCATCGCGCTGCGATAGCGGCATTTGTCATCGTTTTGATTGGTGTGCAGTTGAACTTATTTTTCACGTTTAGATTAGTAAAACACGTTAACTACCCTATTACTGAAATGGTACGAGTGGTGGCTAAAATTCGCGAAGGCAAACTGGATACTCGATTAGATGGCCAGCTTATTGGCGAGCTTGATTTATTGAAACGTGGTATCAATGCCATGGCGAGCTCCTTATCTGAATACCACGATGAAATGCAGCAAAATATCGATCAAGCAACTTCTGATTTACGTGAAACCTTAGAACAAATTGAAATTCAAAACGTTGAATTAGACTTAGCTAAAAAACGCGCATTAGAAGCCAGCCGAATAAAATCAGAGTTCTTAGCAAACATGTCTCACGAGCTACGCACACCGCTTAATGGTGTGATTGGTTTCTCTAGGCAGTTAATCAAAACCCCTTTGCATTCAAGTCAGCTTGACTACATCAAAACCATTGAGCGCAGTGCCAGTAACTTACTCGGTATCATTAACGACATTCTTGATTTCTCTAAACTTGAAGCGGGTAAAATGGTGCTTGAGAAAATGCCATTTGCATTAAGAGAAACCATTTCTGAGACGGTCAGTATTGTATCGGGTAGCGCTCAAGAGAAAAAAATCGAATTAGTCATTGATATAGATGATAACGTACCAGAAAGTGTCAGTGGTGATGCCATGCGTGTTGGCCAAATCATGACAAACTTAATCGGCAACGCGATTAAATTTACCGACCAAGGTAGTGTGGTGTTAAAGATTCATCTTGTTGGCCAAAAAGATGAAAACATTACCTTACGTTGTGAAATCATAGATACCGGCATCGGTATTGATGAAAGCCAGCAAGAATATTTATTCCAGGCATTTGGTCAAGCTGACTCTTCAATCTCGCGACGCTTTGGCGGAACTGGGCTTGGGCTCGTCATTACCAAGCGCTTAATAAACCAAATGGGCGGTCAAATTGGGTTTACATCCACGCCGAACAAAGGGTCCACGTTCTGGTTTATGCTGCCGCTAGAACTTAGCCAATTCCATATTGGAGAAGTACTTCATTTAGACTCCCTTCGTGATAAAACGCTATTGTTGTTTGAAGCTCGTGAATTGACCCGAGATACGTTCAATCGTCGCTTTGAGGCATGGGGCTTACATTTAACTTCTGTAGGTCAAGTTAACCATTTAGCGTCAACACTTTCGTCAAGCAAAATTCATTACGACTATATTTTGATTAGTTGTCATGGCTTTAATGATAACGAACAATTACTCGAGTTCTTAAAAATTGCGAGAGAAAAAACGGCTTGCTTAGTTTTGCTCCATGACTGCATAGAACAACAAGAAATACTCAATCAGGCATTACGCCCTAATACTGATATTTTGATGAGCATGCCAATCAGTGACTATGATTTAGCCAATCAGCTTATCCATCCGCCAACCCAAACGGCATTATTAACAGAAGTTAGCCAAGAGGTTGTTTTCGAGCGCAAGAATTTAAGCGTGCTCGCTGTTGATGACAACATTGCCAACCTAAAACTCATCGACACATTGCTAAAAGAAATTGTCGTTAATGTCATTTCTGTCAATAACGGTGATGATGCGGTCAAATACGCTAAACAACAATCCTTTGATGTCATCTTTATGGACATTCAAATGCCTGGCACCGATGGCATTACTGCAACCAAATATATTCGCCAAGAGTCACAAAATAGAAATACGCCAATTATTGCGGTCACAGCTCACGCCATTGCGGAAGAACGAGAATTGATTTTAGGTAGTGGTATGGATGGTTATTTGCCAAAACCGATTGATGAAGCAGCGCTAAAGGGCGTGATTAATCGCTGGATCAATAAACCTAAGTTTACCCACTTTGATATGCACACCTTGAATTGGGAACTATGCTTAGCTCAAACCAATCAAAAACCAGACTTGGCAATTGAAATGCTGCAAATGCTTGTGGACTCATTACCTAGCACTATCATAGACATCGAAACCGCCATCAAAAATGCGGATCATCAACTCATGATACAAACGGTACACAAGTTACATGGCGCCAGTTGTTACTGCGGCGTGCCCAATACCCAAAAGCTTTGCCAAGAGATAGAATCATCACTGAAGAAAAAAATCAGCCTTGATGATCTAGAACCGGAAATACTAGAGTTACTTGACGAGCTAACTAAGGTAGAATCAGCAGCAAATCAAGTGATATCACAGTTATCAGCGGATGTTCCCAATGAGTAATCAACCCGGCTTTTTTAAACGTTTAAAAGCGTTATCTTTACCTCAAAAGCAATTATTTGCGACCGCACTTTGTCAGCGTATGCTGCCAAACTACCAACTTTTTTCTGAAGTATGTGAGTTTGGTGAGCCAAAAATGCTCAGCACTGTATTAGATTTGCTTTGGCAATCTCAGTACGATAAAAAGTTTAAATTTAACTACGATATCCATTTACAACGTCTTGAAGACAACACGCCTGAGCCAAGTGACTTTGAAGCATATGGTGTCTATCCAGCAATGGACGCAGCTGTGGCATTAACAACGCTTCTAGGCGGCATTCAAGGTAAAATAGAAGAAGATATTACTAACATCAGTAAGCTGTCTTCAAGCACTGTAGCCAATTATATCGAAGCAATCAGTGTTGAAGAACTTCAAGACGAGCTAAACGAAGAAGTAGTCGAAGAGTTTGTTTTCAATCATCCTGTTATGAAAGAAGAGAAAGAGCTTCAAGGGATGTTGTTGGATATTGTTGAAGCTAATCCAAAAATATCTGCTGAATTTATTAAAGAGTTACGCAAAGAAATTGTCGATGCTGGTGTATCAAATATTGGCATTAGCGCTCAGTAAATAGCTAAAAGTGACGCTGTTTAATCAGAGTTAATAGTGGGAGTGATGCCAGCAACACTCCCTTTACTTCTTTGAAGGTTTTTATCATCTAAAGTAAGACCTTAATCGCATTTTCTTTTACGTTATTTCAAGTAGACTCATTTAATAGAATCGAAATTAAAGGCTATGACTCATTCAACTTACAGCCAAAACTTCTTGTATTACCTACAAGCTATTGAAGGTTGCGCTCGATTAGTTTCACCTTAATATTTACAACATTATGATTGAGTATTTTATGCTTGAATCGCAAAACACTCACGACTAGCGCCTATCATTATCACTTTACTCATTAACAAGGATTGAGGGATGCCCAGTATTCTTACCCCTCTTATTGCCGTTTTCGGAATCATGCTTTTAGGCTTTATTATACAAAAGCTTAAAGTCTTGCCACATGATACTGACTTTACCCTTAATGAATATGTTTACTATGTTGCTTTCCCTGCAATACTGTTTATTGCCTTAGCCGAAACTGACATTGATGAAATTTTACAATGGGGGTTTATTGCATCATTTGGCATTACAATGCTCGTTACCTATTTTGTCACTGCTGTCATCTCGTTATCAGCTGATAAGAAGCAACCTGCATTAGCTGCTATCAGGGGGCTTAATACCAGTTTTGGTAACACAGCCTTTATCGGTATTCCTCTGATGATGATGCTCTATCCAGGAAACAACCATGCAATTACATTAGCTGCGATTGCCAGTTTATTATCAATTGTCATGTTTGCCTTTGTGATGGTAAGCATGGAGCTGGCCATTAATAAGCAGCAAAAACGTCATCCCATTATTATCATGCTCAATGCGCTCAGCAGTAACCCAATTGTTATTGGTTGCGCCCTGGGGGTTGCAGCCTCCGCTGTTAAGCTTCCCATACCTGATAGTCTAAGCGTGATGATGCGACTTATCGGTAATACATCTAGCCCGTGTGCGCTGTTTGCAATCGGTATGGTGTTAGCCAAAGCCATGCATGGCGGCGAAGAGCCTTCAGAAACTAGACACCACATTGCTATCGAAATGACCGTGCTAAATATGTTAAAGCTGGTATTTCAGCCCATTATCGCATACGCCTTGTTACGGTATTTTAATGTTGATACTGAGTTGCTTATCATGGGCGTTATTTTGGCGGCGCTTCCTACTGCAGCGAGTGTTTACTTACTTGCCCAACGCTATCAAACCTATGGTTTAGCCAGTGCTAAATGCATTTTAATCAGTACTATCGCCACCTTTATTACACTGCCTATTATTGAGAAGTTACTCCACAACATAAACTGAGCCAGCTTATATTATTGTTTACATGGAGATTAAAATCCTTATAACAAAAATCAACAACCAGTACTTTACTGTATAAAAAAACAGTGTAAACTGTTTATAAATACAGTGGTTTGATGATTATTCACACAAGGATTGATTATGCTTTGCCAATTAAGCATTAATAATTTCGCGATTGTACGTTTTCTTGAACTCGACTTTAAAGCCGGCATGACCAGCATTACAGGTGAAACAGGTGCGGGTAAATCGATTGCAATAGACGCCTTAGGTTTATGTTTAGGTAATCGCGCTGATGCCAATACAGTGAGACCAGGTGCCAACAAAGCTGAAGTGAGCGCACGCTTTACAATAGATGATGTGCCATTTGCCAAACGCTGGCTTGAAGATAACGATCTTGATGTCGAAGATGAATGTATATTACGTCGAACCATCAGTGCCGATGGGCGTTCTCGCGCTTACATTAATGGTAACCCTGTACCACTTTCGCAGTTAAAAACACTTGGGCAATTATTTGTTGGGATCCATGGGCAACATGCACACCACGCAATGCTAAAAAGTGAACATCAACTCACACTGCTCGATAGCTACGCCAATCATAAGTTATTGCTTGATAGCGTGACTAAAAGTTATCAGCGCTGTAAAAATGTTGAAAATGAACTCAAACAATTACAACAGAATCAACAAGAGCGTATTGCTCGAAAACAACTGGTGCAATATCAAGTTGAAGAATTAGATGAGTTTGCTTTAATACCTGGCGAGTTTGAACAAATAGAGCAAGAACATAAACGCTTAGCAAACGGCACCGACTTAATTGAAAGTTGTCAAAGCGCACTCCAATTGCTCAGTGAAGATGACGAACATAATATTGAATCTTTGCTTAACCGCGCTGTGACAGTCGCTGACAGCTTACAGAGCTTTGATCCTACACTTAAAAACATTGCAGAAATGCTCAATGAAGCTTTGATACAAGTCCAAGAAAGCACTAGTGAAGTGCAGGATTATCTCAGTAGAATTGAGTTAGACCCTGAACATTTTGCCTTTCTTGAGCAGCGAATATCTAAAGCAATGCAACTGGCTCGCAAGCATCATGTGCAGACCGAATATCTAGCTGAGCACCACGGGCAGTTAAAAGCTGAACTATCAGAGCTCAGTAGCGATGCAAGCCGTCTAGATGAGATTCAGCAACAATTAGATGACAGTAAACTCGCTTATATTAAAAACGCACAGAAACTCAGCCAAAGCCGCCAACGTTATGCCAAAGAGCTCAATAAACTGGTAACTCAGTCAATACACGAGCTAAATATGCCTAAAGGCAAGTTCAATATTGCGGTTAACTTTAATCCTGAGTCACAGTCATTAATGGGCAGCGATCAAATAGAATTTCAAGTAACCACCAACCCAGGCCAGCCCTTACAACCTATTGCTAAAGTGGCATCAGGTGGTGAGTTATCTCGAATAGGCTTAGGTATTCAGGTCATCACGGCTAGAAAAGTTTCAACCCCAACATTAATATTCGATGAAGTTGATGTGGGTATTTCTGGCCCGACAGCAGCGGTTGTCGGTCGAATGCTTCGTAGTTTGGGGGAATCGACCCAAGTTATCTGTGTGACTCATTTACCGCAAGTTGCCGGTAATGGTCATCAACATATGTTAGTGAACAAGTTTACCAAAAGTGGTGGCACTGAGACTCAAATGAAACCGCTTGATAAAGAGCAGCGCATCAGTGAGTTAGCAAGGTTACTGGCGGGTGATGTTATCACTGAAAATGCACTCGCAAATGCGCGAGAGCTTTTACACTGATTAAGTCAATCTTGCTCGATAACAAGCCGCAATCGGCACTTATTTATCAAACAAAAAAGCCCACTTAATGTGGGCTTTTCTATTTTTACTTATTGAAACGAAATTTTAATTTACTGAAAGTAATGTTGCTTTCAATAGCTGTTTAGATGGCTCTACACGAAATAATAAATCGCCTGCAAACAAACTAGAGCAAAGATACCAGCTAATACATCATCAATCATAATCCCAAATCCGCCATGAACTTTTGCGTCTAACCAACGGATAGGCCAAGGTTTAAGGATATCGAAAAAACGAAACAATGCAAAACCGATGACAAGCCATATAAGCCCAGCAGGCGCAGCTATCATGGTAATCATTAAGCCTGCAACTTCATCCCAAACAATGGCGCCATGATCATGTACGCCCATATCTTTTGCAGCTTTATCACAAATATAAAAGCCCACCAGCGTGCTGATGAGAGTAATAATAATAAAAGCAGTCAGACTTAAGTGGCTCATTAAATAAACCAATGGCACAGCGGCAAGGGTGCCAAATGTACCCGGTGCTTTCGCAGCAAGACCACTACCAAAACCCAGCGCTAAAAAGTGTACTGGATTTTTTAAAGACAGCTTTAATACTGCCGGATCAGTAGATAAAAATTTCATTAAAAATGCTCAAAGTTTTTCGCGTCTAACTCAAAAGGTTGTCCATCAGATACAAGTCGTAATTTATCACCGGCACAAATTTGGCCTATTTTGACAAACTTAACTCCGGCGTGGAGTAAGGCTGTATCTAATGCGCCTCGCTGGGCTTCTGGTACTGTAAATAATAGCTCATAATCTTCACCGCCTGTGAGTGCGTAATTAATTGCTTCATGTTTACCTACAGACTCAAGAAGTGATTTGGATAAAGGCAATTCATTGACATCAATAATCGCACCGACATTGGAGGCTTTTAAAACATGCTTTATATCTGAATTTAATCCATCAGATAAATCAATGGCACTGGTAGCCAATGAACGCAGAGCTTGACCGGCAATAATTCTAGGCGTTGGATGATAATGTCGGTTTATCAAAAATTCTTTATATTGCAGATCAACTTCTTTGTTGCCCAGCAATACATCTAAACCTAAGGCTGAATCGCCTAACGTGCCTGTCACATAAATCCAATCACCGATTTTTGCGCCACTGCGGTTTAATGCTTTACCCGTAGGCACTTGACCGTGAATAGTGATGTTAATACATCGAGGGCCACGAGTGGTATCTCCACCAATTAAGCTGACGCTATAATATTCTGCAGCTTCAAATAAGCCCTCACTGAACTCTTGTAACCATTGGTTATCAACATCAGGTAGAGTGAGCGCTAATGTCATCCATGCAGGGTCTGCGCCCATTGCGGCTAAATCTGACAAATTAACAGCCACAGATTTATAACCTAACTCGTGAGCTGGCATGGTTGGCAAAAAGTGAATATTTTCGACGAGAGTATCGCAAGAGATCGCGATGGATTTATTTTCTGCTGGTTGCACTATGGCGCAATCATCGCCAATACCGAGATGAACATCACGGCGCTGTTGGCCTTTATCACGGAAAAATTGTTCAATAATTTGGAATTCTTTCACGATAAATCTGGTACGGTTGCCCGCCCACCTATATGTTTTATAGAAGTATCTGAGTGATACAAAAACGGTATCCGAAGATACCGTTTTCATTTATTACTTGCGAGTAACAAGCTTATCTAGCATACCATTGACAAACTTATGGCTGTCGTCGGCACCAAACGCTTTCGCTAACTCAATACCTTCGTTGATAGCCACTTTATATGGCACATCTTTACGATAAGTTAATTCATATGCAGCTAAGCGCACAATGGCTTTTTCAACTGGAGATACATCTTCAATATCACGATCTAAGTGAGGTTTTAGAAGATCATCAAGTTGAGTTGCTTTCGTGGCTACACCTGATAGCAATTCACGAAAATAAGCTACATCAACACCGTTAATGTTTTGCTCAGTTAAAAATTCATGTTCAACATCAGCAACGTTATTCTTGCTTAATTGCCACGAATAAATAGCTTGAACAGCTAAACGGCGTGCCTTACGGCGCTCTGAAGGCTTCATTACTTTTCCTACTACTATACCAACTGTTGTTCTAATTCTTGCAGAACGTTAACCATTTCAAGTAGGCCAAGGGCAGCTTCTGTGCCTTTATTACCTGCTTTAGTACCAGAGCGTTCAATTGCTTGCTCAATAGTATCTGTGGTTAACACGCCAAATGAAACTGGGATATCAAATTCTAAAGCAACTTGAGCTAGACCCTTGTTACATTCACCTGCAACTAAATCAAAATGCGGAGTACCACCACGAATCACTGCACCTAGTGCAATGATACCGTCAAACTTTCCACAAGCAGCAACACGACGTGCAGCAAGTGGTAATTCAACAGCGCCAGGAACACGAACAACAGTAATGTTGTCATCTTCAACCTGACCAAAACGTTTTAGTGTATCTATTGCGCCATCAAGCAGACTTTCAACTAAAAAACTGTTGAAACGCGACACAACGATCGCCACTTTGGCATTTTTTGCTTCGATATTACCTTGAACTACGTTCATTATCTTACCTAAATTAGCTAAAGCACCCAGCTCTGGGCAAAAGTGGCGCTATAATACCACAGCAAAATGCCCTGAGTCCTGTGCAATTAATGATAAATGTTAACTTCACTAAATTAGTGAATTATTCTGCAATGTAATCAGTAACTTCTAAACCAAAGCCTGATAACGAATGGTAATGTTTCGGCGAGCTCAATAGACGCATTGTGCTAACACCAAGACTAGATAGAATTTGTGAGCCGATACCGACTTTACGAGAGGTTCCTTCCCATTTAGCCGCTGTAGGTGCTTGACCATTATCTTCAGCTTCAAAGGCTTTGACTTTGGCTAGCATTTCACTTGAATGTTCTTCATGGCCTAACAAGACTAAAACGCCGCCTTCTAAAGCAATACGTTCCATGGCCTTATCAAGTGGCCAACTGCGCTTTTGATCTCGTTCTGAATGTAATAAATCGTTAAACGTATTCTGTAAATGAACGCGTACTAAACAGTTCTGTTCAACATCACCTTTAACTAACGCATAATGTAATTGGTTATCGATGGTATCTCTGAAAGTCACCATGTTAAATTCACCAAAGCGTGTCGGCAATTTACATTCTGCTTCGCGCACTACTGTGGTTTCTTTGGTATTACGATATTCAATCAAATCAGCGATAGTACCCATTTTGATACCATGCTTTTCACTGAATACTTCTAAATCAGGACAGCGCGCCATAGTGCCATCATCATTGAGGATTTCAACAATCACTCCAGACGGCTCAAGTCCGGCCAAACGCGATAAATCACAGCCAGCTTCTGTATGACCTGCGCGAGTTAACACACCGCCATCTTGTGCCATCAATGGAAAAATATGTCCAGGTTGAACTAAGTCAGCCGCTTTAGCCTCTTTTGCCACTGCAGCTTGAACTGTCACTGCGCGATCGTGAGCTGAAATACCTGTTGTTACACCGGTTGCCGCTTCAATTGACACGGTAAAGTTTGTCGAGAACTGAGCGTTATTATTGGTCACCATTAATGGCAAGTTTAGTTGCAGGCAACGCTCTTTAGTCATAGTTTGACAGATTAGACCACGACCGTAAGTCGCCATAAAGTTAATTGCTTCTGGCGTCACCTTTTCGGCAGCCATAATCAAATCGCCTTCATTTTCTCTGTCTTCATCGTCCATCAAGATAACCATTTTACCTTGGCGAATGTCTTCGATGATCTCTTCTATACTATGTAGTGCCATGTTAAGACCTTTGTGTTGTTATTCCCGATATTTGCAATAAAGGGTAAAATAGGGTTATCGCATAAATCCAGCGTTGGCGAGCATTTCCATAGTGACCCCACCACCTGAAGTTGTTGGCTTTTCAGGATTCATTAAGCGCTCTAAATAACGAGCAATCAAATCAACTTCAATGTTGACCTTATCACCCGCTTGTAATGCTGTAAGTGTTGTTTCAGATGCTGTATGCGGCACAATCGTTAATCGAAAGCGGTGCCCATCTATTTCATTCACTGTCAGACTAACGCCATCGATGGTAATTGAACCTTTATGAGCAATGTAATGAGCAAGCTCAGCTGGCGCCGCTAACCAAAATTCAATCGCTTTTCCGCGGACACTTCTTTGCTCAACAGCGGCTATGCCATCTACATGACCACTGACCATGTGACCGCCAAGGCGAGTTGTCGGCAATACCGCTTTTTCTAAATTAACTTTTTGACCAACGTGATAATTAGCAAAGCCTGTCAGTGCCACGGTTTCAGCCGAAATGTCAGCAACGTATCCGTCAGCAAGGCATTGGACCACAGTTAAACACACACCGTTAGTGGCAATACTATCGCCTAACTTCACATCAGATAAATCCAGATGACCACTTGCTACGTTTAGGCGTATATCATCACCTTTACGCTCGATTTTTCTTAATGTGCCTAAGGCTTCAATAATGCCGGTAAACATAATGACTCACTTGTATTAATTTCGGTTCAATTTAATCAACTTGGCCAGTGCTTGCTCGTGCCAGCAATTACAGCCTATTTAAGCAAGTTGATTCTGCTAGAGACTAAATATCATACGTTGATCAGCACCTATGCGGCGCGAATCGACTAATTGTAGCTCAGGAATTTGTTCCATACTTTGATAGTCATTCAGTTGTAATAAATTACGCCCGTGACTACCTAAAATTTTCATTGCTTGATAAAGGTAGAGTTCATCAGCAAGCTTTGCATCTAACACGCTACCCGCAAGGGATGCGCCTGATTCAATCAAAACTGAGTTGCATTGTTTACCTAAGTAAGTAAATAACGCATGTAAATCAACGCGTCCATCTTCATTTGCGGCAATAGTGATACAACTAACATGATTGTTAAATTTTTCTCTTACTTCTGCGGCGTAGTCGACACAAGAAACCAACAGGATAGGCGATGGGATATCAAATAATTTGAATTCACTTGTTAGCCTTGCGCGGCTATCTAAAATCACCCTTAGAGGTTGTTGTAGATCTGCGGCCGAAACTGAGTTTTTCAAGCTGCCAAGTTGTTCATAACGCACATTCAATGATGGGTCATCAGCCAATACCGTTTCAACGCCTGTCACTAAGGCACAATGACGGGCGCGAAGCTTTTGAACATCAGCGCGCGCATCAGGTCCAGTGATCCATTTGGAAACACCATTTGAAAGCGCAGTTTTGCCATCAATACTGGCTGCCAGTTTAATCGTAACTCTAGGCAGGCCCGTGGTCATTTTCTTGGTGAAGCCTAAGTTTAATAGCTTAGCTTGCTCAGTTAGCAAACCTATGTCGACTTGAATGCCCGCTTCTTTTAATAAACGGATTCCATTGCCAGCCACTTGTGGGTTCGCATCCACTTCAGCAATCACAACCCGTTTAACCCCTGCCTCGATTAAGGCTAAAGCACAGGGCGGCGTTCGGCCATAATGACTGCACGGTTCAAGGGTGACATAAGCAGTAGCCGATGATAGTTTTGTTTGATTTTGCTTCGTCTGTACATCTTGAAGAGCATGAATTTCAGCATGTGGGCCACCCGCTTTAATATGGTACCCCTGGCCAATAATGTGATCGTTTACAGCAATGACACAGCCAACATTTGGATTTGGACGCGTGGTATAGCGCCCTTTCTCTGCCAATGAAATGGCAAGGCTCATCATTTCAACATCAACTACTGACCACTGAGACATAAACACCTACTTGAAATAGCCGCAGCAAATGGCCTCTGCGGTATAAAAAATGGAAACAGGAATTACTTTTGTAATTTAGCGATGGCTTCGCCAAACTGTGAAACGTCTTCAAAGGCGCGATAAACAGACGCAAAACGTATGTACGCTACTTTATCTAATACCATCAATTGTTCCATCATCAGGTTGCCAATCATTGCAGAGTCAATCTCGCGCTCACCTGTACCACGTAAGGTCGATTTAATCTTAGATAGTGCTTGTTCAATTTGATCAATCGATACCGGACGTTTTTCAACCGCACGCAGCATACCGCCACGTAGCTTATCTTCATCAAACGGTTGACGGGTGCCATCTTGTTTAATGACCCGTGGCATGACTAATTCTGCACCTTCAAAGGTGGTAAAGCGTTCATGGCACAATGTACATTCCCGACGACGACGGACTTGATGGCCATCAGCCACAAGACGAGAATCAATCACTTTGGTATCTGTCGCGCTACAAAATGGGCAATGCATATTCGCTCCTGAAATAAAAATAAAATGGCCGTAAGCACAAAGTACTTACAGCCATTAAAGTTTATCCTATTTACTTTATAAGGTTAACCTTATCATTAAGATTATCCTACTTAGTTCATATGGATGATATGTCTAAGCTGATGTTGAAATGCTCGCTAATATTATTAAACAACATACAAGCATCTTTGCTAGACAAAAATGCAGCAGTACTCCTGTTAACAGCACTGCCTGTAAACAGTATTACCCGTAAACAGGATACTTAGCACATAACTCAAGCACTTGGTTTTTAACGCGCTCGATTGTACCTTCATTAGTGATGTCATCTAACACATCACACATCCAGTTAGTCAGCTCAACAGATTCAGTTTCAGTAAAACCACGACGGGTGATTGCTGGAGAACCAATACGTAAACCAGAAGTAACAAATGGTGAACGTGGGTCATTTGGTACTGAGTTTTTGTTAACAGTGATGTTAGCTTTACCTAGCGCAGCATCGGCATCTTTACCTGTCATATCTTTGCTGATTAGATCTAGCAAGAATAAGTGGTTGTCTGTACCACCAGAAACAACATCATAACCACGCTCAATGAAGGTTTTTGCCATCACTTTAGCATTCGCAACAACTTGCTCTTGGTAAGTGGTGAACTCAGGATCTAGTGCCTCTTTAAATGCAACCGCTTTAGCAGCAATAACGTGCATTAAAGGACCACCTTGGCCACCAGGGAATACTGCCGAATTTAACTTTTTGTAAATGTCTTCATCATTCACAGCTGAAAGGATCAAACCACCACGAGGACCAGCAAGCGTTTTATGAGTTGTCGTTGTAACAACGTGAGCGTGTGGCAGTGGATTCGGGTAGATACCTGCAGCAACAAGACCAGCAACGTGCGCCATATCGACAAATAAGTAAGCACCTACTTTGTCAGCGATTTCGCGGAATTTACCCCAATCGATAATACCTGAATAAGCAGAAAAACCAGCAATGATCATTTTTGGTTTATGTTCAACGGCTAAACGTTCAACTTCAGCGTAATCAATCTTACCTGTGGTTTCATCGATACCGTACTGAACAGCATTATATAACTTGCCAGAAAAGCTAACGTGAGAACCATGAGTCAAGTGACCACCATGGGCTAAACTCATACCTAAAACAGTATCACCGCCTTGAAGCAGTGCCATGAAAACAGCTGAGTTTGCTTGAGAACCAGAATGTGGTTGTACGTTAGCGTATGTAGCGCCGAATAATTCTTTTGCACGAGAAATAGCTAACTCTTCTGCAATATCCACATGCTCACAACCACCGTAATAACGCTTACCAGGGTAACCTTCTGCATACTTGTTAGTTAGCTGTGAACCTTGAGCTTCAAGAACACGTGGGCTGGTATAGTTTTCTGATGCGATTAATTCAATGTGCTCTTCTTGGCGACGAGTCTCATCTTCAATTGCTGCAAATAGTTGTGGATCATAATCTGCGATATTCATAGCTTTCTTTAGCATTGCTCACTCCAGCTGTTAATTCTTATAGTAGGGTTGCGCGGTATGATACAGCGCAATTGATCACAATCCCAGCATTTGAAACATGAAATTACTTGCAATTCATTATGAGTACCATTTGCCATCTATAAATTTTCAGCTGCAGCAGCTTTCAGTAATTGTATTTCATAGAAAAATCCAAATTAACTCTTAGTTTCATAACCTTGTGACAATTTTAAGAAAACTCTTTTCTAAAATATTAATCAGCAAAATATTTAAGCTCTACAGCTCAATTTATCACAAAAACTAGATAGTCTAATCTATGATACAGGCAATGATTTATCGGCTAATATTGATAAGTAAAGTGAATACTACTGCGACTTTCTGTTTCATCATTTCGATTGACAATGGCCAAGTTTTCAATTCCGGTTAATGTGCCACTTCGATCGATACGTTCATGGTGAATACTGATACTCATAGTATTCGTTAAAGGAACATCGAGATAAACTTCATACCTATCACGTGCATCTTTAAAATCTAGGTCACTGACGTTTGGATTCCAATCACTGCTTCGATTAAACTCATTATCATCTATAGAGTCCCAGCGTTGACTTTGAAACTTAACCCCGAGCAACAATTGTTTATAATTCGCCTCTAGTGCTAATTTGGCAGTATGGCCTAAAGCATATCCATAGCCACCTTCCCAAAGCACCGATTTTGTCCCCCAAAAATGGCCTCCATTTTGGCGATAATCTTTTGTTGCAAAGGGTTTCACCATACTAAAATCACCAAACAGGTCGCCTCTGATACTTATCGAAACATCATCAACAAACCATTGCGTTCCAGCAGATACACCAATCACATTGATTGCAGCGTAAAAATCTTCCTCTTCATCTTGACCCAGACTGCTATATTCCAGCCCCATGGATGGGCCAATAAACCAAGTCTGGCGTCTATTTTCAGAATCTAATATGGTATTAACATCGCTCGTCCAGCCACCTAAAAAAATCGAAGAATCCATTTGCCAATCTTCAATCCCTTCGTTAGAAACCCCCAGTTCCATGTTTAAATCGACCTGGCTAGGTGTCGCAGATAAAGCATCATATTTTCCTTGAACGCTATCAACACTCGCCTCTAATCCCAATATTAAAGAAGTCGTAGAAATATCAGCCTGCTTTTTGCTGGAGTACATTGCACCTGTATAGATGTTGAACGTATCCTTGGCGTATGTTCGATTAAACCGTTGTGGGTTATCATAACCAAACCAACCTTTAATGGTTTTAGCCGGATTAAAAACACTACTAAAAGCCGTTGGAACCCAACCTTGTTTTGAATCTAACATTTCAGATATTTGAAATAAGCTTTCACCCAATACTGCACCACCAAATGTTGTAACGATTTGATCATTCACACTTACCACTTCTTTATATTCAGCAAAGACTTCCCAGACTGCCGATGCGATAAAATTACCCGCCATAGATTCATAATAATTAAAGTTATAATTACGAAACGCTTGATAATACAGTGCGCCAGCATAGGTATGCCCCCAATTCATGCCTACCTTGTTGTCATCAAGTTTCCAAGCATCAGTTGTCACAATTCTATCTGCAAAATATTGCCCTGCATTGCCTTCAATTTCGTAATCAAAATCTCCTTCCATACTTTCTTCACTGGTCAGGTAAAGTACCTCGCCAATGACTAATACCGTAGAAATTTCAATTAATGCTCCCCACCAGTCTTTATCTATTAGCTCAGTA
This sequence comes from Shewanella sp. 10N.286.51.B7, assembly GCF_002873615.1. Taxonomy (NCBI): domain Bacteria; kingdom Pseudomonadati; phylum Pseudomonadota; class Gammaproteobacteria; order Alteromonadales; family Shewanellaceae; genus Shewanella; species Shewanella sp. 10N.286.51.B7. The sequence goes on along the minus strand of NZ_MCUF01000021.1, from coordinate 95,705 downwards.
TCTGTGATAAGAGTTTCACCTTTTTGTAAATCAGGCCCACTAATACTTCTAATGTCTTTTCCTGCAGTGATAGAGCTTATGACTAAACCTGATGGCTCATAATTAAGTTGATTGACTTCATTTGAATATGATTGATTAACTGCTGAATAAAAGGATTTATCTGAACTTTCATCTTTGCTGTTAATGGCGAAAACAGCGGTTGGTTGGTCTTTTTCAATGAATAAAGACCTGTATTCTTTTGCTTGGAGTTCTTGGGCATTAACTTGACTACACAAGCAGAATATTGAAACAGAAAACAACGAATTACATAGTAATATTCTCTTTAAAGCCTTCCTTTGTATCGTGCTCACTTTAATCCCTTAACATATTTTGAAAAATTAACCTGATATCACCAACAATCAGTGATTGTCCCTCTTTCTATCCATAAATCGGGTTGTTACAACTATGTTGTAGACGATTATTACTTTATTCGGTTGTTTTTGTTAAGTAGTTTTTTGACCTATCGGTGTGGAATAAACCTTCAATGACAAAAGTTCGATTTTCAGTTACGGCGAGATTGAAGTAGAATTAATTAAATTTCCTAGTCCGAATCTTAGTCAAAGAGATATAAATATGGCTCAGTTTGTATATAGCATGCTTAGAGTGGGCAAGATTGTTCCACCTAAAAAACAAATCCTTAAAGATATTTCCCTTAGTTTTTTTCCTGGCGCCAAGATTGGTGTACTGGGTTTAAACGGTTCAGGTAAATCTACTCTGCTTAGAATCATGGCAGGGTTAGATACTGAAATCGAAGGTGAAGCTCGCCCGATGCAAGATTTAAAAATCGGCTACCTTCCTCAAGAACCTAAGCTGGATGAATCTCAAACCGTCCGTGAGGCTATCGAAGAAGCCGTAAGCGAAGCTAAAAATGCCCTTACACGTTTAGATGAAGTTTATGCACTTTATGCTGAACCAGATGCCGATTTTGATGCGCTTGCAAAAGAGCAAGGGCAGCTTGAAGCAATTATTCAATCTCAAGATGCTCATAATCTTGATGTGGTATTAGATAGAGCAGCCAATGCACTGCGTCTGCCTGATTGGGATGAAAAAATCGAAGTACTTTCGGGTGGTGAACGTCGCCGTGTCGCTATTTGTCGCTTACTGCTTGAAAAGCCAGACATGTTGTTACTCGATGAACCAACCAACCACTTGGATGCTGAATCAGTCGCTTGGCTTGAACGTTTCTTACAAGACTATACTGGCACCGTTGTGGCTATTACCCATGATAGATATTTCTTGGATAATGCTGCAGGTTGGATTTTAGAACTCGACCGTGGTGAAGGTATTCCTTGGGAAGGTAACTACTCATCTTGGTTAGAGCAAAAAGATGCTCGTCTACAGCAAGAATCTTCCACAGAAAGTGCGCGCCAGAAAACCATTCAAAAAGAATTAGAATGGGTACGCCAAGGTTCAAAAGGTCGTCAATCAAAAGGCAAAGCCCGTATGGCTCGCTTTGAAGAATTGAACACCAATGATTACCAAAAGCGAAATGAAACCAATGAGTTATTCATTCCACCTGGGCCACGTTTAGGTGATAAGGTTATTGAAGTAAATAACCTGACCAAATCATATGGTGACCGAGTATTGATTGATGACTTAACTTTCGCTGTTCCAAAAGGCGCGATTGTCGGTATCATCGGCGCCAACGGTGCAGGTAAATCGACACTATTCAAGATGATTTCAGGTGCAGAGCAACCGGATAGCGGCAGCATTGAAGTCGGCGAATCAGTGCAAATAGCCTCTGTTGAACAGTTCCGAGATTCAATGAATGATAAGAACACAGTTTGGCAAGAGATTTCAGACGGTCAAGATATCATGCGTATCAACAATACTGAGATCCCGAGTCGTGCATACGTAGGCCGCTTTAATTTCCGCGGTGGCGATCAACAAAAAATCATTGGCACTTTATCAGGCGGTGAGCGTAACCGAGTCCATCTTGCTAAATTATTGCAAGCTGGCGGCAACGTATTATTACTCGATGAACCAACCAATGACTTGGACGTTGAAACACTGCGTGCATTAGAAGAAGCTCTTTTAGAGTTCCCTGGTTGTGCCATGGTTATTTCACATGACCGTTGGTTCTTAGACAGAATCGCAACCCATATTCTTGATTACCGCGATGAAGGACAAGTTAACTTCTATGAAGGTAACTACACTGAATATACAGCTTGGTTAAAAGAACACTTAGGTACCGAAGCCATTGAGCCTCATCGCCTGAAGTACAAGCGCATCGCTAAATAAGGCATCACAAAAAGTGCGCAATTTAATTGTTGTAAATTGAGTTGTTCATACGATATTAAAGCCCCATGTAATAATGCTCTCTCGCTCGAGGTATTGTTAAACAGGGGCTTTTCTATGTTTAGCACAAAAATCAGGCTGTAGCGGCTAAAAATATAAGTTCAAATAAGGCAATGTCATAAAAATGACTTTTGGCGTTAAGTTAACATTTTTGCTGCAATCACTCATTAACCTCATGTTTTAGACCTTGAACTCACTCCTATCATGCTCAAGCTATAAACTATTCTCACCTTGTATGATAAAAATAAAATATACTCAACATTAATAGTTACTTAAGTAACATTTAAAGGTAACGACCAGCATCAAGCGAGTGCCGTAACTGATTCATCTTGCAAAACAGTTTGAGGGGGTTGTAAAAAAGCGTCAAAAATCCACAATCTATTTGTAAAGACAAATTAACTTAAGTACTATAAAATTATTGACGGATCACCTAACTGTTGACCAATTGTTATAGCGTAAGCTATACACCAAAAAATCAATTAAAAATGGAGGAATCAGTGAGATATAGTCAAATTACTTTTATTTTATTATGTTTTTATGCAAGTAGCTCATTTGGTTTAGAGATCATTTCTAGTAGTGAGACGCAAAAACTTCAAGAAATTGAGCAAAAGTATAATATTGATAGTTTACTTATTTCTGCGAACGATAAATTATCGACTCATAAGAAGAAAGAATCTGATTATCATGCATTGAGCGTTGAAATTAAGAGTAAGCAAACAGAATATGAGCATTTAGTTTCTAAACTGCCAACAAGAATTTTATCTCGCGCTAATCTCGATTCCTTTTATAAAGAGCTCGAAACTTTAGTCCTTAAAGTCGATCAACTTGAAACTAAGTATGATATTGATGGCAAGTCTCTAAAACGAGAGTACAAATCAATCATGGCTGAGTACGATATCATCAACAGTACTCGTACTAATAAAGACGAACAGCTAGCCGCACTCAAAAGTGAAATAACCAAACGTGTTATTGCAGATGTATCTAAGCCAGATACTGTGCAATCTGTCGATTTAGATGGTTCAACTTTATGTTCTAAGTTTCAGTCTATTAACGATTGTTTAAAAGACTCAGAAAATTACATTGTGACCAATACAATTAAAACCGACCCGTTTTTAAATGAACGAAGTGTGCTGTTGTCCTACGATGTTGTTGATGCCAGCATGAATATGAGTGGCAATTTAAATTACAAAATTAAAATGGCATTCAAACCATCTTATAACAGTAAAATCGACTCATTAATCAATGAACAACTTGGGCTCAAATCTGCGATGATAACCTTGGTCAGTAATGTTGCTGCCGATTGGTTTATAGATGGGGTTAAAATTGGTACTGGTCGTGAACTGTTTCATGAAGTGCCATTAGGCCAACATGGCATTTTAGCTTCTTATCATTCTGAAGATAAATCCAGTGTTGAGTTTATTCAGGGCAACGGTGTGTTTAGCTATAACTTTAATAGCAATTCTCATAATAGTGACATGGTTACTTTGCCTGATAACGAGCATAAAAAGCAAACCATGAAGATGAAGCCAAAGCAGCCTAGCTTAGTTAACAATCAAGCTAACGCTACTGTAAATAAACCTAAGAAGACCCTACAAGACAAAGGGTATGAGTACTTCATGGGAATTGAACCAACAACGACAGAGCAAAATAAAAGCTTTGATTCAACGCCTTCTGAGAAACTGTAAAAACCAGTTACTAGCATCAAGCCACCTTATCTAAAAGGTGGCTTTTTTATTGGAAAAAATAAATTACTCATTACCTTTCAAACACGACTTATTGACTAAAAAAAAGATTCAACTGTATATATTTGGTAACAAGTAAGATCGGCAAACAACATTTAAGATCATTTTGATAAACACTTATGTTATCAGCATGTTTCCTTACAATCTTATATGTTTAGCTTTACATTCCTTTACCCTTATATGACTTTTTTTCATTAAAATAGACCCTAATTCAGCAATCGGTCTGTTGATCTTTCTTAGAGTCAAAAAATGAAAAAACTGGCATTTCTTATCATAGTAAGCAGTCTTATCGCTGCTGTTGTGTCTTTTAGTGGTTTATCTCAAGCAGATAAAGCCAAGCCTCATGCAAAGGGAAAAGCCCAAAAAACTATTCCTGTTGTGACAGGTATTGTCGATCAACATGAACTATCACAATCACTGTCGTTAATTGGCAAACTTGATGCTGAACAATCTGTTTTTATTTCTTCTCAAGTTGCCGGGAAAATTAGTGACATTTTGATAAAACCCGATCAAGACATTCAAGCTGGACAAGTGATGGTTCAGCTAGACGATTCAAAAGCCAAAGCAGCAACAGCAGAAGCTGCCGCTTATCTTGCTGATGAAAAAAGAAAGTTAAAGGAATTCCTTAAACTCATCTCAAGCAATGCCATTACTCAAACCGAAATTGATGCTCAACGTGCCAGTGTTGATATTGCTGCGGCAAGATTGGCTGCAGCCCAAGCTGATTTAGATTACCACTCACTTAATGCCCCATTTTCAGGCTCTGCAGGCTTAATCGATTTTAGCGTTGGCAAGATGATTTCTGTCGGTACCGAATTACTGTCTTTTGACAACCTTTCAACCATGAGACTCGACTTACAAGTTCCTGAGCATTACTTATCATTATTATCTAATGGTATGAAAGTGTCAGCACAAAGCCGTGCATGGCCATCTCATGAGTTTAACGGTGAAATAGTCGCAATTGATTCGCGTATTAATCAAGACACCTTAAACTTACGTGTGCGAGTAGAATTTGCTAATCCAGATAACAAGTTAAAACCTGGCATGATGATGGCGGCCACGCTTAGCTTCCCTGCGGTTTCTGAACCTGTCATCCCAGTTCAAGCCATTGAATACTCTGGCACCAAAAGATTTGTGTATCTTGTTGATAGCCAAAACATTGCTAAGCGCACTGAAGTCAATCTCGGCGCCCGTATTGATAATGAAGTCCTGATCTCTGAAGGGTTAAGCGTTGGTGATATTGTTGTCGTTCAAGGTTTAGTTAATATGCGTGATGGCGTCTCAGTAGACGTATTAGAGCAACAAGGTACTGCGGAAAAGCTAGCCCATGAAGAAGATGATTCAATTGTTGATTCAGACATGCATTCAGAAAATGGATCAATCTTAGGATCTTTGAGTAACCCAACAGCTGAAGTTCAACAGGAGAAAAGTTAATGTGGCTTTCTGATGTATCAGTTAAACGCCCTGTTGTTGCGATTGTTCTGAGTTTGCTATTAGGGGTATTTGGCCTTGTTTCACTGTCAAAATTATCAGTGAGAGAAATGCCTGATGTAGAAAGCCCTGTGGTAACTGTAATGACCACCTATGATGGCGCCTCGGCAACCATTATGGAAAGCCAGATCACCACCACCATTGAAGATGAATTAACCGGTATCAGTGGTGTTGATGAAATTACCTCAGTAACCCGCAATGGCATGTCGCGCATTACTGTAACCTTCTTATTAGGCTGGAATTTAACCGAAGGGGTAAGTGATGTTCGCGATGCTGTCGCACGCGCTCAAAGACGCTTACCTGATGAAGCTAACGATCCTGTGGTCTCTAAAGACAATGGCTCTGGGGAGCCGGCAATCTATGTCAATTTAAGCTCATCGACGATGGATAGGACCCAGTTAACTGATTACTCCCAACGGGTGCTAGAGGACAGATTTAACTTAATTTCCGGAGTGAGTTCTATTTCAATCACTGGTGGATTATATAAAGTCATGTACGTTCAGTTAAAGCCTGAACTTATGGCCGGGCGTAACGTGTCTGCCAATGATATCGTCTCTGCTTTAAATACTGAAAATGTTGAAACCCCAGGTGGTGAGGTCCGTAATGACACCACTGTTATGACTGTGAGAACGGCCAGACTTTATAATAATCCAGATGATTTTGATTATTTGGTTGTACGTACTGCAGAAGATGGCAGTCCTATTTATCTAAAAGACGTCGCTGATGTATTTATCGGTGCAGAGAACGAAAACTCAACGTTTAAAAGTGATGGTGTCACTAACATCAGTTTAGGCATTATTGCTCAGTCTGATGCTAACCCGCTTGATGTAGCCAAATTAGTCCATAAAGAAGTGGATAGAATCCAAGATTTTTTACCTGATGGCACAGCTTTAGTGGTCGATTACGACTCCACCATTTTTATCTCTCGCTCAATTGATGAAGTTTATAACACGCTTATTATCACCGCCATTTTAGTGATTTTAGTGTTATATATTTTCATTGGCCAAGTACGTGCGACCTTAATCCCTGCTGTAACAGTGCCAGTGTCACTTATTTCAGCCTTTATCGCGGCAAATACCTTCGGTTTTTCTATTAATTTATTAACCTTAATGGCCTTAATATTATCCATTGGTTTAGTCGTAGATGACGCCATCGTCGTCGTCGAGAATATTTTCCATCATATTGAAAAAGGCGAACCGCCAATTTTAGCGGCCTACAAAGGCGCGCGGGAAGTTGGATTTGCAGTCATGGCAACCACTGCTGTACTGGTAATGGTATTTCTACCTATTTCCTTTATGGAGGGCATGGTCGGGTTACTATTTACTGAGTTTTCGGTAATGCTGGCCGTATCAGTGCTATTTTCCTCGCTTATCGCCCTCACCTTAACCCCTGTACTTGGCAGTAAATTACTTAAAGCCAATGTTAAACCTAACCGTTTTAACCTTTGGGTTGATGGAGTATTTGATAAGCTTGAGCAGCAATACCGCGCTATCGTCTCAAAGGCAGTTCAATACCGTTTCGCGGCGCCTGTTGTGATTATTGCCTGTCTTGTAGGTAGTGGCTGGTTATTGAATCAAGTTCCAGCTCAACTTGCGCCACAAGAAGACCGTGGAGTGATTTTTGCCTTCATCAAAGGCGCTGAAGGCACCAGTTATAATCGCATGGCTGCCAATATGGACATTGTAGAGCAAAGATTAATGCCGATGCTGGGTAATGGTCTTATTAAATCATTCAGTACTCAGGCGCCCGCTTTTGGCGGTCGTGCTGGTGACCAAACCGGTTTTGTCATTATTCAATTAGAAGAATGGAAAGATCGCTCTATCAATGCCCAACAGGCACTCGGTATTGTAGCTAAGTCTCTTGAAGGCATTCCCGATGTGATGGTTCGCCCTATGCTGCCTGGTTTTAGAGGTAAATCTAGCGAGCCAGTGCAATTTGTTTTAGGTGGTTCTGACTACAACGAACTATTTGACTGGGCACAAAAACTGCAACTTGAGGCCGACTTAAGCCCAATATTAGAAGGTGCAGATCTTGACTATGCAGAAACAACACCTGAGTTATTGGTCACCGTTGATCGTGAACGTGCAGCAGAGCTTGGCGTCAGTGTTACAGAGGTATCTGACACCTTGGAAATCATGCTAGGTGGCCGCAGTGAAACGACCTTTATTGAGCGCGGTGAAGAATATGATGTTTATCTTCGCGGTGATGAAAACAGTTTTAACAGCGTCGCTGATTTAAGTCAGATATATATGCGCACAGCAACAGGCCAGCTGATCACCTTAGATACCATTACTCAAATTGACGAGGTCGCTTCAGCACAAAAATTAAGTCATCTTAATAAGCAAAAATCGATCACCCTAAAAGCAAACTTAGGCGCTGAACATACTTTAGGTGAAGCATTAGATTTTCTTGACGCTAAAGCCATTGAAATGCTGCCAAGTGATATCACAGTGTCATATACCGGTGAATCAAAAGACTTTAAAGAAAACCAAAGCAGCATCTTTATTGTATTCGGCTTAGCCTTGTTAGTCGCTTATTTAGTTCTTGCTGCGCAATTTGAGAGCTTTATTAACCCATTAGTGGTTATGTTTACCGTACCAATGGGAATATTTGGTGGATTCTTAGGCTTATACCTAACTGGGCAAGGCCTTAATATTTACAGCCAAATCGGCATGATTATGTTGATTGGTATGGTGACTAAGAATGGTATCTTGATTGTTGAGTTTGCCAACCAGCTTAGAGACAAAGGTCTTGAATTAGAGCAAGCTATTATTGATGCTTCAGCTAGACGTTTAAGACCTATTCTAATGACCGCATTTACCACCCTTATTGGTGCAATCCCATTGATTATGTCAACAGGTGCAGGGTCAGAAAGTCGAATTGCAGTCGGTACAGTAGTGTTCTTTGGAATGGCATTTGCTACTCTAGTGACCTTATTAGTGATCCCTGCCATGTATCGATTGATATCTGGTGCGACTCACTCTCCAGGGTTTGTTGAACAACAACTCAATGATGCTATTGAACTTCAAAAGCAAAAAAGCACGTAGTGAATTTTAGGTTTGCTACCGACGAGATCCGAGCAATCCCTGACTAGTCAGCATTTATAACGGAATAACAGGTGTAATAATGGAAAAAATCGCGGTATTTGTTGATGTACAAAACATCTATTACACCTGTAAACAGGCTTATGGTCGCTCGTTTAATTATCGTGCGCTTTTTAAAATGCTGAGCCAACAAGCTCAAGTAGAGTATGCTTTTGCTTATGCCATAGCCCCTGCAGATGATGGCCAAGTCAAATTTCAAGATGCACTGAGGCACATTGGTTTTGAGGTTAAACTCAAACCCTATATTCAACGTAGTGACGGCAGTGCAAAAGGCGATTGGGATGTCGGGATAACCATCGACGTTTTAGATTATGCTGAGCACGTTGATAAGGTCATTCTGCTTTCAGGTGACGGTGACTTTGATTTATTGATGGCAAAAGTTGCGCAGAAATATGCTTGCGATACACAGGTGATCAGTGTCGCTGCTCTTACAGCGAAATCATTGCTGGATGTGATAGGCAGTCATATCCCGATCGAATCAAACTTATTGCTCTAGTTTTCTGTTAGTTAATTTCAGGTTTAATTTGCATGATATGAGTCCAAACATTGAAGATATATTGCTTAAGCTATTGAATAGTATTTAAATCATCATTAAAAATTTAACTATAAAATATTTCTTTTAAAATCAGATGTTAACATCAAGTTAACAAAGCGAGTTCGAACAAAGTCATCTGCTATACAGGATTCCATAGAGCATTTTTTTATGTAACAATTACGTAATAGTAATCACCCTAAATAGCAGAGAAGTTGATGTTTCTACGGGCAAGCAACCTACATAGCTTTATCATTGCTATTTGTGTCAATTTCGGCATATTTTCACTAGCCTACGCTGAGCAATTCCAGCTTGAAACCCTCAATGTAAGTGATGGCTTACTTTCCTCTAGTATTACTACTATTCACCAACAACGAAGCGGTTATATGTGGTTTGGCACTGACAGTGGTGCAAGCCGATACGATGGTATCAACTTCACTCATTTTCAGTTTTCGCCTAATGAAAAGAATCACATCTCAAACAACTATGTCACCGATATTTATGAAGATAAAGCCGGCAATATTTGGATCGGTACTGAAGATGGACTCAATCAGCTAACACCTGCTAATGAAATGGTTTTGCACAATATGCAGACCAGTCAAAATAATCTTGGCTCTAGTTGGGTAACGCGAATATATGAAGATAAGCATGACAATATCTGGATAGGTACAGGTGCAGGAATTAGTCTATATAATTCGCAAACAAACACCTTCACGGGTTTTTCACTTTTTGACGAAGATGGTCAGCAATACGATACTTCCATTTACAGTATTTTTAGTGATTACAAAGATACACTATGGGTTGCTACAGACTATGGACTCACGACAGTCAACATGGACACCCAGCGGTTAGATATAGTCACATCTTTAGATCCTGATACCAATAAGGTTATGACAGGATCAATCAATGCCGTTGAAGTGATATCTGACGAGCAAGTTTGGTTAGGAACTTATCAACAAGGTTTAATCGATTTCAACCCTAAAACCATGGAAGTAGTTGCCTATGTAATCGATGAAAATAACCCTTCTATCGATCAAATTATATCAAATACGATATATGACCTCACCCTTGAAAATGACAATACCCTTTGGCTAGCCCATGACAAAGGCGCTACAAAAGTCACATTAGACACAATGAGCTATACCCACCTACAACATCAAGCCTACAACCCTAGTTCTATTGCAGATAATATTGTCGGTGAATTGCAGATTGATCAATCAGGCGGCATTTGGTTCGCCACAACAATGGGGGCATCGTACTACTCCCCGTTTAAGCATGGCACTCGAATTTTTAGACCCCACCCATTTTCACCTGAATTATCTAGCCCTTTCACTTATTGGATTAATACCGATAAAAGCAAAGATGTCTGGGTAACAACATCAGAAAAAATAAATCTCATCAGCGATAAAACAGAAGCGATAAAATTAAACCCAATTGAAGACGCATCAATTTCGTCGCCATACAGTGCAATTAAAGACGATAAAGAAAATCTCTGGATTGCCAGTGCAAATGGTTTGTCGGTATTTAACACACTTAATGAAACCTTAACCCACTATAGTAACGCGCTAGATAATCCTCATGACTTCCCTAATAGTCCTTTCTATTTGGCGCTGCCTGATAATAACGGCGATGTTTGGATCACGGGTTACTTAGATGTGGGGCTGATCCTGTTTAATCCTCAAGAAGGAATTAAACAGCAACTACTGACAGAACATGACTTTTCTTATGCCGCAGGAGGCAACTTCACTTTTGATAAGCAATTTATCCATAATGGCGAATTATGGTTAGCAACAACCAATGCCATTTACAGAGTGAATCCTGAGACTTTCGAGGTTAAGCATTTATCGCTTGGCTCAGAAACAGAAAACATAAGAACCGTTAAACTTTATCAAGATGAAAATAACCATATTTGGGTTGCCACCCAAGGATTGGGCCTCGCACGTATCGAAATGGGAGAAATGTGGCAAGATCCTGTTGAAATTAAATACTTCAATAAAGAGCAAGGGTTTACCAGCAACACCTTAAGAGGAGTTACCGGTAATCGAGATGGTTTTGTCTGGGTTACTTCGCAATCCAAATTCGCCAGAATGAATATTGATACCTTTGAAGTAACACAGTACCCAAGTGCGACTAACGAAAAAGGCAGCTCATTTACTGATTCTGCGATAGCGATGAAAAACGATAATTTATACCTAGGCTCTAATAATGGCCTGTATAAAATTAACACTAAAGCCATCAAAAGTAATCGCTTCAAACCCAAAGTCCATATCACTTCTGCACTGATTGCCAATGAACAGTTTTTAGGCCCTAACAGCAACCAAAAAATCGGTGATGTTCAATTGGACTATGAACAAAATATTGTCCAATTCTCCTTTGCATCAATGGACTTTACCGCCCCGTATAGGAATCAATATCGTTATCGATTATTGGGTTTTGATGACGAATGGATCTATGCAGGCAGTCATACCTCAGCGACTTACACCAACCTTAATGCAGGTCACTATTCTTTTGTTGCCCAAGGCAGTAATAGCGATGGTCGCTGGAGTCCAAATGTCGCTTCGTTTGATTTTAAGGTCAAACAAGCTTGGTGGTTCTACGCCATTATTATCTTAATCATTATTTGTGCTTTCCTCGCGATTCTTTATCTATATACCCGTTATCAAAAAATTACCGAACTCAGTAATCGAGCCAACTTTGACAGTTTAACTGGCCTATCAAATCGTTTTCGTTTTAATGCAAAACTCGAATTAACAGTCAATGATATACAAAAACCTGCGGCAGTCGTGTTCATAGACTTAGATTATTTTAAAGAAGTGAATGATACTATGGGCCATGATATTGGCGATGAGTTGATTATTGAAGTCAGTAAACGTTTATCAAACACCCTTAAAGAAGAGGATTTACTGGCAAGATTAGGCGGGGATGAATTTGCTATCATTATTCAACATCCTGGCACTCAAGCTAAACTCATCAATATTATTGAGCAGATCCGCTCCAGCATTAATACAGGTTATCAAATAAAGGAACACTGGATAACGAGCTCAGCAAGCATAGGGGTCGCCTGCTTCCCTGAAGATGGCGTTGACTGTAAAACATTGTTAAAACATGCAGACACAGCCATGTACGCCGCTAAACATGCTGGCCGCAATGGCGCTTATTTTTTCAATGAGTCGTTATCACAAGCACTACTTGAAAAAACCACCATTAAGCAGCAATTGAAAAATGCTCTCATCAATAAGCAATTTCAAGTTCACTATCAACCTAAGGTCAATATGGTTAATGGTGAAGTCTGTTCGTTTGAGGCTTTATTAAGATGGTATCACCCAACGGAAGGGCTCATATCACCAGTGAAGTTTATCCCTGAAGCTGAAAGCAATGGCCAAATTATTGAAATTGGCTATTGGGTACTTTTACAAGCGTGCACTGATGGGCAAAAATGGCATCAACAAGGATTATTAAAAGATAATATTTCAGTCAATATATCGCCAATACAACTCTCTCAACCTGATATTTGTGAGCATATCGCCGAAATTTTAGCTCAAACGGGGTTTCCAGCTGAAAAACTCGAATTAGAAATAACCGAGTCCTTATTGATTGAAAACTTCGACACCGCTGAAGTCGTGCTTAAGCAACTCAAGAAACTCAACGTACGAATTGCTTTAGATGACTTTGGCACAGGGTTTTCATCATTAAATTACCTTACCCATTTCCCGATAGATACCTTAAAAATTGATCAGGGTTTTCTCAAAAATTTATTAGACAACCAAGCAACTGAAATAGTATTAAAAAATATCATTCAATTAGGTATTGAGCTTAATATGGATATTGTCGCAGAAGGTATTGAAGCTGACTTGCAAAGAGCCAAGCTTATTGAATTAGGCTGCCTGACTGGTCAGGGATATTTATTTAGCCCTGCGGTAACCGAGCCAACAGCTAGCGAAATCCTCGTCAATAGACGCAGCCTAAACTAAATCACCTAAACTAAGTCATATAAACTAAGCCACCAAAACTCGCAGCTGTGGTCTGATGAGGTTGAATGACAACAATCCTTATTAATTAGCGCTATAGAAACCGACTCAAATAAGCGACAATAGCATTAATAAATTCTGACATTGCAATGATGATGACTCAAAAAACAATTGAATACAGCCCTACCTTCCATTTCCCTGTGCAAATATATTACGAAGATACTGACTTTTCAGGGGTGGTATATCATCCCAACTTCTTAAAGTATTTTGAACGGGCCAGAGAACATGTCATTGGCGCTAATGTGCTCAATATTTTATGGCAAGAGCAGCAACTAGGGTTTGCAGTATATCGAACAGATATGCTTTGCCATGATGGGGTTGAGTTTGCAGATATTATCGATGTCAGAACTAAATATTACTTTGAAAGTAAATACCGCACTGTGTGGCAGCAAGAGATTTGGCGCCCTAATGCGAAGAAGCCTGCGGTGACAGCAACCATCGAAATGGTTTGCATGAATCAGCAGCGTCAAATGGCACCAATGCCAATCAAGTTAATTGAACAACTCACTGAAAAGTTTAGCTAAACTTGAGATCAATTATGCTAAATGACGTTAATAACTTTGATGATATAAGCTCAATAAATCGATTAATGGGTGATTGGAGCTGTCACAAAAGGTTTTTGAATGAGCTGCGAGAAACGCAGCTCTAATTCAGAGGCAATAAGAGGTTTACTCACATACTCACCTTGAATGGTATCAGTACCAAATTCAATCAAGGTATCAAAAACATCTTTGGTTTCAACCCCTTCTACCGTCACATCAAAGCCAAGGCTTTTAGCTAAATCAATACTTGTTTTGACGATTTTATTCGCTTGTAAATCACAATTAAAATCATCTAAGAAAGCTTTATCAATTTTAACTTCATCGATGGGTAAGTGACGTAAGTAGGCTAATGAAGAGTGGCCAGTACCAAAGTCATCAATAGCAATTTTAACTCCTAACTCTCTAATTTCTTTTAGCGTCTCAATGGTTCGAGCTAAATCAAGCATCAAGGCACTTTCAGTAATTTCAATCATCAAGTTCTCTGCTGGCACCTTATACTGCATCAGCAAATTACTTATATCGATGGGTAAGTGTTGATTCTCTAAATCTTTGGTCGATAGGTTAACAGCGACTTTTATATTAATCCCTTGCTGCAGCCATTTAACTTGTTGCTGAAGTACCTGCTCTAATGCCCACTGACTGATTAAGTTGATCACGCCTGTATGCTCAGCTAGTGGGATAAATTCCGTTGGTGAAATATTACCTAAACCTTCATGTTCCCAACGAATTAACGCTTCAACTTGCGAGCAATTTCCCGTGCTAATGTCGAGTTTAGGCTGATAAACCATATGGAGCTGGTTCTGCTTTAAACTTTTAGGGAGACTATTAATGATCATTAATTCGCGATACTGCGCTTTATCATCATCTTGATTATAAAAGGCAATGTCTTGGTGGCTAATTTTGGCTTTTTTTAGTGCTAAATCTAATCTTCGAAGCATCAAGCTCACATCCGCATGGTGCTCATGTAACTCAAGTACGCCTAACTGAACTTTAATGCTAATGGGGGTTTGCTCGATCTCAAACGACTTTTGTAGATGCTGTTTGACGTAGTTTAATTCAGAAATGGAAATGGCTTTAGGATAAAACAGTAAAAACTCATTACCGTTCATACGCGAGACAAACTGAGGGGGGTTAGGTAACAGCTTAATTCTTCTGGCAAAAGATTTCAGTAACTGGTCACCAAAAATAAAGCCGAATAAATCATTCACAAACCGAAACTGCTGGATATCCACCAGCACTAACATCCCTTCTGTCGCTGGCATTTTGGCAAACATTTTTCGTTTAAAGCCAACCCGATTCGATAGACCCGTCAGCTTGTCTCGCTCAAGAGTAATAGGATTACTTTGCTGAAACAGATTCAGGTTACGTACTAGAGGTTTAAATGCTCTTGGGGTATGTTTGAAATTTAATGGTGAATGGTCAGCAGAATTAGATTCTAAGGTTTGGGTTAATTCAGCAATAAACTTTCCTTGCTGAAAATAACCGCCTAACACAACTCCTAATAACAGAATAAGTGCAATAAAAAGCACAATGATAATTTCAATGCTTAACACAATTTACCGCTCCTTATATAAGTTATTGTTAATAGTCGAGTGTATCGCTTTTAACTAACACACGTAATCGCTTTTTTATTGATAGCTTTGCTTAATGGAATGATAAACTTCTAAAAACTCATCACTCTCTAAATCTTCTGGCGTCACAGGTAGCCCACGAGTTGCGAAAATATCTAAACGCTGCTCAAGTTCCACCCCTGCTCTTAATTCACCAGTGTAATATGCCGCTGAGCGAATAAAGTCTAAGTAAGTCACATTCTCTGGCATGTAATGTAAATCAGCCCAACGCTCTACGACCTCCATGACCTCAGGGGCAAAATCCCATGTTTTTAAAATTGCACGCCCTATAGGTCCTTGCATTTTACGCACTAACCCACGTAATTGTTCAATACTGGTAAATGCATCAGGCTTGGATTCAGCTTCCGACAACACAGGTAACGCACCAATATTATGAACAAGGCCAGCAAGTGTTAACGTTTCAGGATCTAACTTCTTAGTTGGATTGCGCTTATTATAAATCGCTAACATTGCCCCTGAAGATGCGGTCACCTCGATAGAGGTTTGCCATACTTCATCCATCACTTCCCAGACCATTTCATTGGTTGAGATAAATAACTGCTCAAGTGCCACAGAAGTCACGATAGATTTAATTTGTATCAAACCAATTCTATTCACGGCTGCACTGATATTTTCAGCTTTGTTACCTCGGCTATATAAGGCGCTGTTAGCTACTTTAATAATACGAGCTGAAATAGCAGCATCTTGGCCAATAATATCGCCAACTTGCTTCAAACTTGAGTCTGGCTGCGCTACAACTTCCTGCACCCGCATGGCCACTTCAGGCAGTGTTGGAAGCACAAGAGCGTCATCTTTAAGCTTCTTTAATAGCCCGACCAGTAGTTGGTGTTCCGTTGTCATGCATACCGCCTGTAGTTTTTTTGTTATTGCTTTGTGTGGAGTATATCAGCTATGTAATTTATTAGAATAAAGAAAAAGCACTAATCTTTATAATGCTTGTCAATTGTTTAGCCTTCCTTAATTTAGACAAACCCCACAATCACAGAGGAATTATTTGCATTAACCAACCATACTTAAGTAAAATGCCGCCCCCCGCGCTATGCGTGAATTTCCATCAAATTGAGAGTGATTATGTTTAGACCAGAGCTATTGTCTCCAGCAGGAACATTAAAGAACATGCGTTACGCCTTTGCCTATGGTGCAGATGCGGTTTATGCAGGTCAACCTCGCTATAGCTTACGCGTTAGAAACAATGACTTTAAAATGGAAAACCTCGCGATGGGGATCCAAGAAGCGCATGCATTAAATAAAAAGCTATATGTAGTGAGTAACATTGCTCCACATAATGCAAAGCTAAAAACCTATATCCGCGATATGGCACCAGTGATAGATATGAAACCCGATGCGGTCATCATGTCAGACCCAGGTCTTATCATGATGGTTCGTGAAGCCTTCCCAGATCAAACCGTGCATTTATCTGTTCAAGCCAATGCGATTAACTGGGCGTCAGTTAAATTCTGGCAGCAGCAAGGTATTAAGCGCGTTATTTTATCTCGTGAACTCTCTCTTGATGAAATTGAAGAGATTCGTCAGCAATGTCCTGATATTGAATTAGAAGTCTTCGTTCATGGTGCCTTATGTATGGCTTACTCAGGCCGTTGCTTACTCTCTGGTTACATCAATAAGCGCGACCCTAACCAAGGCACTTGCACCAATGCTTGTCGTTGGAAGTACGATGTCCATGAAGCCAAGCAAACTGAAACCGGTGACATTATTGCGGTAAACCCACAAGGGCTTGTTGACCAACATAGTGTGCAGTTAGAGACGCCGCCAACATTGGGCGCAGGTCAGCCATCAAGTGAAGTGGTGTTATTGCAAGAACCAGGACGCCCAGGCGAATATATGCCTGCTTATGAAGATGAGCATGGTACTTATATTATGAACTCAAAAGATTTACGTGCCATTCAACACGTTGAGCGTTTAACCAAAATGGGTGTCGACTCATTAAAAATTGAAGGCCGTACTAAATCTTTTTATTACGTAGCGAGAACCGCACAGTTATATCGTCAAGCCATTGAGGATGCTGTGGCAGGTAAAGATTTTGACCGCACGCTAATGCATAACCTTGAAGGCTTGGCGCATCGTGGTTATACCGAAGGCTTCTTACGTCGTCACGTTCATGACGAATACCAGAACTATGATTACGGCTACTCAATCAGTGATACCCAACAATTTGTTGGTGAATTTACCGGTAAACGCAATGATGCCGGCGCAGCTGAAATTGACGTTAAGAACAAGTTCTCTGTCGGTGACAGTGTTGAATTGATGACCCCGCAAGGCAATATCACCTTAACCATTTCAGAATTAGTTAATCGCAAAGGTGAATCAGTAGAAGCCGGGTTAGGTTCAGGGCACTTTGTATTCTTAGCTGTGCCGGCAGAAGTCGAGCTGGATAAAGCAATTTTAATGCGCAATCTGCCTCAAGGGCAAGATAGCCGCAATCCACATCAAGCGATTGAACCCGTTACCTAGACCTGCTACATAAGTCAGTCTAACCAGGGGATGGTTATCCGTTTTCAGCTGTTGCAGTTATTGCCTTTTAGGCCATAACTGTGACTGTTGAGAAAGTGTTTACCCGCCAATGCAATACAAGCCACCACTTTGACTCAATCTCTACCTTTGACTCAATCTCTACCTTTCACTCAACTTCTATCACCTACTCAACTTCTATCACCTACTCAACTCTATCACCTACCCAACTCTATCGCCCACTCAAGATCCAGCCTACTACATATAAAAACTCATGACCTATCATTTAGTCAGTTATCACCTATCATTTATTTATTATTGGCCAAGGTTGGTCAAAACTTGAAGGGTTAGACCCTTCAAATGTGAGTTCCTCTAATCTATGCTATTAATTAATATCAGTAATAAGTTTTACAGCGGCAAAATTTTATCATTAACGCAATATCAGTAACAAACTCAAAGCGATACGAGCAACCGAAGCTAACAAAGCCGTAACCCTAAGCCCTGAAATATTTATTATTCGCCCCCAAAGACACGATTGCGCAACAAAAGCATCAAAGTGTGCTTTACATTATCCAAATTTAGAGCAAAGCTGTTTAAAGTAGCTTTTATGGTGCTTGCCGTTTCACATGTTGCCAGTTTTTACTATTTTTATTGCATGAATAAATGAGGATAAAAAATGAAAGACGATACCAAGCTAAATGATTTAACCACTAACAATGTCGACCAGTCAAAGCGTACTACGCTAACTAAGCTTGCAGCGGGTGCTGTTGGTACTGCAGCGCTTCCATTTGCCTCAGTTTTGCAAGCCGCATCAGACAAACTTACTGAGCAGCAAATTAAGCTAATGGCCAATGAAAAGGGCCCATTTGATATTGTTATTGAAAATGGCCGGGTCATTGACCCTGAAACTAAATTAGATGCCATTCGTAACGTCGGCCTTAAAGGCAATCGTATTGCCGCCATTTCAACAGATAAATTACAAGGCAAAAAAGTCATTGATGCCACAGGCTTAGTGGTTGCGCCGGGCTTTATTGATATGCACGCGCATGGTCAACAGCTTCCGGCTGCACGAGCACAAGCATTTGATGGTGTAACCACCGCTCTTGAAATGGAGTCGGGGTTGCTACCTATTGCTAAATTCTATGATGACACAGCCAAAGAGGGCCGCCCTATTAACTACGGCGCCTCTGTTGCATGGACTTATGCTCGTATCACGGCAAAAGAGCCCACAATGCCTCCAGCAGACGGTACGATTGTTTGGTTTCAACAAGCATTTTCTAAAAATAACTGGCAAAACACCCTTGCGACAAAAGATGAGCTTAAATCCATTTTAAACTATGTTGAGCAAGGCCTTAAAGAGGGAGGTTTGGGCATTGGTATTAACGCTGGCTATGCACCAGGTTATGGCCATAAAGAGTACTACGAATTAGCAAAGCTAGCTAAACGCTATGAAATGCCTACTTATACCCACGTGCGTTACTTAAATAGCGCAGAGCCTAAATCAAGCTTTGAAGCCTACCAAGAACTGATCAGTTTATCGGCAACCACCGGTGCACACATGCATATTTGTCACCTTAACAGTACCTCAGTGCAAGATATCGAAGATTGTGCTGATTTAGTTCAAGATGCGGTTGATGCAGGCTTATCGGTGACAACAGAAGCTTATCCTTACGGTGCTGGTTCATCAGTGATCGGCGCAGAAGTTTTCCGCGGTGATGATTGGCTAGAGCGCTGGGGAGTGCCAAGTGCAAGCTACATGGAAGCAAATGGTAAAGCCTTAACACAAGAAAAAGTCACTGAGCTTCAAGCAAATGCGCCAGGTACAGTGGTAGTAATGCACTTTTTAAAACCTGATGAAAGTAAATCCGATCGCCATAAAATGGACCGCTCAGTATTATTTCCAGGCGCAGCCATTGCATCCGATGCAATGCCATGGATGAATCCTAAGGGGCAATTAATCGAAGGTAATGTATGGCCATTACCAAGTGATGCTATTGCTCATCCAAGATCGCTTGCTTGTTTTACTCGCTTTATCAGTAAATACCTCAATGAATACAAAGCAGTTACACTACTCGAAGCGATGGAGCGTACGAGCTTAAATGCGTGTCGAATATTAGAAAACAGTGTTCCTCAAATGAAAAACAAAGGCCGTATTCAAGTGGGTAAAGATGCTGATTTAGTCTTATTTAAACTTGACGAAATCAAAGTGCTAGCGACCTTTGATGCGCCTAATGCACTCTCAGAAGGGATGCATCATGTGATCGTAAATGGTACACCTATTATCGAAAATGGTGAATTGCATTTAGATGTAAATCCTGGCTTAGCAGTTCGTAATCCAGTGGTTGCATAACCATTATGCCTAAAATCATAAAGCTCGGGTAATACCGAGCTTTTTCGTTAAAAAGTAAATCATATAGAGAAACGTCAATGAATAAAAAACCTATTCCAGTGACCATTTTAGCGGGTTTTTTAGGTGCCGGGAAAACCACCCTGTTAAACCATATCCTAACCAATGCCGATGGCATGCGTATGGCCGTTATCGTAAATGACTTTGGTTCAATTAATGTCGATGCAGAGCTAGTAAAATCCCAAAGCGACAATATGATTAGCCTCGAAAATGGCTGTGTGTGTTGCAATCTTGCCGAAGGTTTAGTGGTCTCAGTGATGCGCATACTGGCACTTGAAGAGCGCCCTGATCATATTATTGTTGAAACCTCAGGTATTGCCGAACCTAAAGAAGTGGCATTGCAATTTGAAGATCCTGAACTACAAGCACACGCGCCATTGAACGCGATTATCACCACTATCGATGCTGAGAATATTTTAAGTTTAGAAGGTTCAATGGCCAGCTTGTCAGAGCAACAAATACAAGTCGCCGATATCGTGCTAGTTAATAAAGTTGATTTAGTGGCAACTGAGCAGCTGGAAAAAGTTAAAGCATGGTGCCAAACCCAAGCCCCTTTTGCCAAACTGGTTGAAATGGAGTTTGGAAACGTCGCACTACCGATTTTATTTGATGTACCTGAGCGGTTAGTAAAACTTAGCCATGAGCATACTTGTCAGCACCAAGGTGCAGACCATGACCACAGCCAATGCAACCATCATGACCATGTAAACCACAGCTTTGATACTTTTAGCTTCGAAACCGACAAGCCGCTGTCTTTGCAAAGCCTCTATCCGCTATTACAGCAGTTTTCAGTCGATGCCTACCGCATGAAAGGTATTTTAAATTTATCTGATCGACCTGATCATCGCTGTATATTTCAATGTACTGGCCAACGCGCCAATGTCACTGTTGGCGAGCCGTGGGAACACGATGAAGCAAGAGCAACCCGTTTAGTCTTTATTGCCCCCAAAGGTGGCATGGACGAAAAAATAATGCGTGAAAAGTTAGCTAGCTTAGTGGTTTAAATATAAAACGACTATGCAGTAAACGGCCCACTAAAGCTGTTAATGACAAGCTGTAAATGCTTGGCTGATAATTAATAGCATGATAATCAAGGATACTGGCGAGAAAGGAGTAAATGATGTCCGAGTTAAATCAAGATGACAAATTAACCGCTGAAGTTGATCAAACCAAGCGCGATACCATGAAAAAACTGGCTATTGGTGCCGCTGCAATAACACTTTCATCGACTGCCACAGCAGAAACTAACAAGGGTCCACAAAAGCCACAGTTAATGCCAAATCAAACAGGCCCGTTTGATGTAGTGATTACTAATGGCCGTGTCATTGATGCCGAAACGGGTTTAGATGCCGTACGCAATGTAGGCATTAAAGACGACAAAATTGCCGCTATATCGACAGAAAAGCTCACAGGTAAAAAAGTCATTGATGCCAGCGGGCTTGTGGTTGCCCCTGGCTTTATCGACCTTCACGCCCATGGACAACAATTACCCGCAGCCAGAGCTCAAGCCTTCGATGGTGTCACCACCGCCCTTGAGTTGGAATCAGGCCTATTACCCATTGGTAAGTATTATGATGACACAGCTAAAGAAGGTCGCCCAATTAACTACGGCGCCTCAGTAGCTTGGACCTATGCCCGCATTATGGCAATTGAAAGTGAAATTTCGCCCGCAGATGGCACCATTACTTGGTTTCAGAATGCCTTTAGTTTAAAAAATTGGCAAAATGATCTCGCCACCGACGCACAGCTAAATACGATATTGTCTGATGTTGAACAAGGCTTAAAAGAAGGTGGTTTAGGGATTGGTATTAATGGCGGTTATGCTCCCGCCTATGGCCATAAAGAGTATTACGGCTTAGCTAAACTGGCCAAAAGTTTTGATGTACCGACCTTCACCCATGTACGTTATGCCAACGGCATGGAGCCCAGATCAAGCTTTGAAGCCTATCAAGAGTTAATCAGTTTAGCCGCCACCACTGGGGCACATATGCATATTTGTCACCTCAACAGTACCTCGGTGCGAGACATTGATGATTGCGCCGACCTAGTGCAAGAAGCTGTTGATTCTGGTTTGCCGATTACCACTGAAGCTTACCCCTATGGCGCAGGCTCAACACCTGTGGGCGCGGCCTTATTTGCTGGCCCAGAATGGATTGACCGCTTTGGCGTTCCCGATGCAAGTTACATGGAAGCCAATGGCGTACCTATGACCCAAACCAAAATCGATGAACTACGAAAAACCAACCCTGGTGAAGTAATCGTTATTCACTTCTTAAAGCCTGACGACAGTAAAGAAGACTTACGCATGATGAAGCGTTCGGTGTTGTTTCCTAACGCCGCTATTGCCTCTGATGCCATGCCGTGGATGGACAGCAAAGGTAAATTGATTGAAGGTGATGTATGGCCATTGCCTAACGATGCTTTTGCTCACCCCCGCTCGGTCGGGTGTTTTGCCCGCTTTGTAAATAAATACGTGGTTGAGTATAAAGAAGTCAATTTAGTCGAGGCAATGAAGCGCACCAGCCTCAATGCGTGTCATATCATCGAAGATGCTGTGCCGCAAATGCGTAACAAAGGCCGTATGCAAGTGGGTAAAGATGCTGACATAGTGGTATTTGATCTCAATAGCTTTAAAGATATGGCCTCATTTACTGAGCCCAATAAGCTTTCAGTGGGTATGCAGCATGTACTAGTCAATGGCCAATCGATTATTGATAAGGGACAATTGCTTATGGATGCTAAGCCTGGCAGAGCAATTCGTCGCGATGTGACAGTCTAATCGATAATCAAAAAACGTCGATAAAACATGACAACGAAAAAGCGCCATTAGGCGCTTTTTTCATGTGTTTAGTTTTTCTCAATTAATATCGATTAGTTGCGTTTATGGTTAAACAAAAAGCGGTCATTGAAAATAGAATAAACCATGATCTGCCCTGCCATAATCGAACAAAACATCAATAATGCTGACATACCAATACTGGGGATAGGCAATATTGCAGTGGCAAAGAATGACTCACTGGCACCAACGATGATCCGGCTTCCTGGCACTAAAATGATCACCCCTTGGATAATATACACTAACGCAGGCACTTTACGTGCTTTACCGGCTAACAGCCCATAAAGAGTGATAATCATGGTGCTAATCCAAGTGCCGATAACCCAATCAGAGGTAAACCAATGTGGCCCCCACATGCCAACTGCAGCAGCGGGCAGGCCAATAATAATGTCTTGCCAACTGGCATTAAAAATCAGTCCAATCGCAACCGATATGCCAATTAACGCCAGAATATGCAAACCTAAAGGGATTTCATTAATAAATGGCGCAGCGGCTACATGGCCGACAAGCAAGTTTGATAAGCCTAAGCCCATCACCACGCCAATGAATATTTTTATTACCACCAAACTACTTTGGGCCAATAACTCTATGCCTGAGCGAAAGTCATTTAAGGCAAGACTAGCTAAACCATTGGTGACAGTAAGCCCTGGAATAAACAGCACAATGGATGAGATGCATAAAGCTAACACCGGTAACTCAGGAAATTGAGCGGCTAATATCCCCACCACAAAACTGGCAATAAACGCCACAATGAACTCAACCAGCATTGCTCGCTGCCCGGTGCACATTAGTTGAGCTAACCAGGCGATTAACCCTAAAAAAACCGAAATCATTGCCGCAAGATACGTGCTCCCCACCAGCATCAAATAGCAAGGCGGCAGTAATAGGTTGGCAATGCCTAAAGTAAAATTTGAGTAACTCGGCACCCCTTGATAGTTTTCTTTTGAGTGTATTGCCTTTAGGGTTGCCACCAAATTGCGTAAATTGACTGACGGTGGATTTTTAGTTTGCATCACCATTTTTTGAGTGGGTTGCTCGAAAATGGTCACAATTTTAGTTGGGGTAACATCAATGGCGATATCTATCTGATGATGAGCCGCATAAGACTGAGTATATTTCGCCACTGAGTATGGTGCGCACCCTGATTGATGTAATCGATCTGAAAATGATAAAACATCATCATACTGTTGCTGGGTTGGGCTTTTATCTTCCATTTTTTATTCTCGATAAGTCAGCAAAAAGTGGTTCTGAGGGCTTAGTTAAATCATAGTAGCTAAATGATAATTGCTACATAATAGTAGCCAACTCATTCACTTCATAATCTGAAATAGAGGGTCAAACCCTTCAAAAATGAATCCTTTCATTGAATTAGCAGTGGTCGCGATAATCTCCACTGCAAAACATGCGCTAGCCGGTGAATTTCTCGCTTAACCCTAG
Source organism: Shewanella sp. 10N.286.51.B7 (assembly GCF_002873615.1). Taxonomy (NCBI): domain Bacteria; kingdom Pseudomonadati; phylum Pseudomonadota; class Gammaproteobacteria; order Alteromonadales; family Shewanellaceae; genus Shewanella; species Shewanella sp. 10N.286.51.B7. Next base: position 71,149 of record NZ_MCUF01000021.1, on the reverse strand, counting down.
GCGGGCTATCTCTGTGTGATATAATCATCGATTGAAAGATTTATAGCGTGTTAAAACGCATTAGATCAGCGCAGTCATTCAACGCTTATTAAGTCTTTGTCTTCATTCAGGTCATTATTCATGGTTAAGTGCATGAAAATCCGCTGTATGAATCATTGAACGTCGGGACAGGGTAATTTTTACCATTATATGGAATATACATAAGCAATTGTTACAGATGAATTTTATAAGGTATATGAACTAGATGGCATTACTAATCGACGATAGCTGCATTAACTGCGACATGTGTGAGCCTGAGTGCCCTAATGAGGCCATCACCATGGGTGAAGAGATCTATGAAATTGATCCTGCGCTATGTACCGAATGCGTAGGCCACTATGCTAAACCGACCTGTGTTTCGGTTTGCCCTATTGATTGCATTGATCCTGATCCCAGCCACGCAGAAACCCCAGCTGAGCTGCAATATAAATATGAAGTCATTACAGGTAAGGTTTAACCCTTAAACTACATGACAAAAAAGGCGCTAATTAGCGCCTTTTTTGATGTTTATATTCATCCCATGTCTAACGCTCTTCATCTGAGTCATTATGACTGAATATTACGCCGTTGCGGCTGCCTGCTCATTAGCATAGCCTTGTAACGTTTGTAGCGTGATAGCTAACTTTTCAATGCTAAGCTTTACCGCTGCTGGTAACGTATCAAGCTCAATACCGAGCAATAAGTTTTTCACTTCAAGGCCGAGTTCGGTATCGCCTTCAATACGCAGCTTACGTTGAAAAAATAACGTGTCAGGATCTTCTTTGGCCGCAGCAACCAGTAATAACTCAGGCACATTGGCAGTAAACGTTACATCGGCTTGCGTCAAAGGACGTAATAATAACTGTTGATCGTAACTAATTTCAAAGTTGAGCGCGATGTCTTGCACACAAATAGCAACCCACTTACCTTGCAGAAAATCTAACTCACCAAATTTAATTTGTTCACTTAACGAAAGTGACAACATCTTAGCCAGAATATCCAACTTTACCTTTTCAGGGACAACAGCAAGAGACTGGGTGGCGACTTTAGGGGCGATATTAAGCAAATTTTTAGCAACCTTTCCTGAAAAACCGAAAGACATTCATACTCCTACACTGACAAGATTCCAATTTAAGCTAGTTTACTCACATTTTATCAATTGAAACCTGTTTCAAATCAAATCATGTGATGTCATTCAACTTTACACTCACTTTCAATCGAAATTTGAGAGAGAGAATATGGAACTCTTGTGCCCTGCAGGAAATTTAGCCTCATTAAAAGCCGCTTTTAGAGCTGGTGCAGATGCGGTTTATCTTGGTTTAAAAGATGATACCAATGCCCGCTCATTCGCGGGACTAAATTTCACCCCTGAACAAATAAAACAAGCCACTAAACTGGCACATAGCCAAGGTCGAAAGGTATTTTTAACATTAAACACCTTCCCAAAACCTGGTGAAGAATCCCGTTGGTATCAAGCGATTGATTTAGCAGCCAACATAGGGATGGATGCGCTGATCACTGCCGATATCTCATTATTGGATTACGCCAGTCGACGCTACCCTCATTTACCCTTGCACCTGTCAGTTCAAGCCAGTGCAACCAATCTAGCCGCATTAGACTTCTATCAGCAGGCTTTCAATATTGAGCGAGCAGTGTTGCCAAGGGTGCTATCCATAAAGCAAGTCAAAGACTTAGCTAAAAATAGTACCGTTGATCTTGAAGTTTTTGCCTTTGGCAGCCTATGTATTATGGCCGAAGGCCGTTGTCACTTATCTTCATATGTCACAGGTCAATCACCCAATACCGGTGGTTCGTGCTCTCCTGCAAAACATGTGAGATGGCAAGAACAAGGTGATAAATGCTTAACACGCTTAAATGAAGTACTCATTGATACCTCTGATGTTGATCAGCAATTAGGTTACCCAGTTGTGTGTAAAGGCCGCTATATCGCTGAAAATCAAACACAAGCCAAATACTTACTTGAGTCACCTACAAGCCTTAATACTCTTAGCTTACTGCCACAATTAGCATCAGCAGGGATAAAATCTTTAAAGATTGAAGGAAGACAGCGCAGCCCAGCCTATGTAGAGCAAGTCACCCGAGTTTGGCGAGAAGCGATTGATAGCTTTTTAACACACCCTGAGTCATTTACAGAGCAAGCTAGATGGAATCAAGTACTCGCTAAAGTTTCTGAAGGGCAAGTCACCACGTTAGGCGCATACGAACGTCAATGGCAGTAAGGTAATAATAATGAAAATATCTCTCGCGCCAGTAAGCTATTGCTGGGATAAAGCCACTATTGAAGATTTCTATCAACAGGCTGCGAATAGCCAGATTGATACTGTTTATCTTGGTGAAACAGTATGCAGTCGCCGCCGCCTTTTAAAATTCAAAGATTACCTTGAATTGGCACATATGCTCAAAAGCCATGGCAAAAACGTGGTGTTATCGACAATGGCTTTAATTGAAGCACAGTCAGAGTTAACTGAACTTAAAAAGCATATTGATAATGGTGAGTTTAGTATTGAAGCCAATGACATGGCAGCCGTACAACTTGCTAGACAAGCTAATATTCCTTTTATCTGCGGCCCTACGATTAATAACTATAATCGTGCCAGTTTAGACATTTTACAGGCCATGGGTATGAAGCGGTTTGTCATGCCTTATGAATTATCAAAAGCTTGGTTAGAAAGTGTCATTAGTGAGCCAACCAAGGCAAGCTTCGAAGTCGAAGTCATGGGCCATGGATATATTCCACTCGCTCATTCGGCTCGTTGTTTTACCGCAAAACATTTTGGTTTGAATAAAGATAACTGCGAAACAATTTGTCAGCAGCACCCTAAAGGGATTTTAGCTCAAACCCAAGAACAACAAGCGCTATTAAGGTTAAACGGTGTACAAACTCAGTCGGCTGCGAATATTGATTTGACCCAAGAGATAATATCGATGCAGCAAATGGGGGTCGATTACTTTAGAGTGTCGCCAAGTAGTCTTGCATGCCTTGATCTTGCCAATGAGCTAACAAATGCACTATCTCATGATGTGGTTGACGATAAATACGAACTGCCTTTCAGTCATATCAACACTCAACAATGTAATGGCTACTGGTTCGGTCAAGCTGGATTAGCGCAAGTGTAATAGCGCTTAATCGTCAACAGTATTAATTAGCCTTCATTTGTCGGTGGGGTAGAAAATACCACCGGCAAATACTCAACATCCATAGCCACATCGTCACAATACTGCACCAAAATAGAATTGATAACCACCACACTTCTGGTTTAGGTGATTGAGACACTATCGCTTGAAACAACATGCCATCAGATATGGGCTTAGCACCTAGACTTTCACGCCAATACTCATGGGATAAAATGGCGCCATGGATCAGTAAAATAATACCGCTGAATATAAACGGCATGCTCAATGCAGCTTTTCGTTTTATAGCACATTCGATAATACATAAAGCCGCGCTGAAAAATCCAAAGTAGATATAGATAGAAACAGCTTGGATGTGTAAGTGATGCACATTGAGAGGAAATAAGCCGATAGCCGCAAGAGAAATGAACGTGATAATTAAGGATAACCATAATAAGCCACCACTTAACCGCTGGCTCATCTGTAAACCAAATATGCAACTCATGGTTAAACTCAAACTGCCAAAAAACAAACCGCCATTAATCAATATCGCAGTGGATGAACGATTATAAGTACCGAGTTCACTCAGAGAAAACTGCAATAAACTGTACTTGTCACCGTACTGTATGTATTCAACTAAAACCGATATTACAATACCCAGAAAAAGACCGAACAGACCAAGCAAACCAAATAGGTAAGCTAATCTAGCAATCTTTTCCGTTTTATTTATTATCACAACTAGGTAAGTTCCTTGTAAATTCGGCTCTATCATACTTAATCATAATTGATAAAACCTCTATCCACGTCTAATGTTTACTAACTTAATTTAATAAAATATCGTAAATCTGCCGAAGTTGAAAACACTTCAAAGTTAAAACAACCGCACCCAACCTAAATAACACCCGCAAAACTCACACAAAACAATGCCACAACATTATGATTACAAAGGAATTAATACGTGCATTTACCAACAAAAGCTATAGAATATAGATAAGCAAAATAACTCAATAACTATTCGTTAAAGTGAATAGTTTTACATAGGCTAGATAAGCAGGTAACCTTGCCTCGCTTAACGCATCTTTGAATGGACATTCAGCAGTTTCCCCACCGGACGGTTAGACATAATCAACCATAAAAATTTGGTCAATGGGTAAGGCATATATAAAGTGACTCAAGAAAAACAAAAACATAACATAAAGACAATACTGACCTTTATCATTCCGTCACTGATCGGTTTGTTATTATTCATGACACCGATAAGCTATAACGACGCAATTACGATCCCAATTGCTATCATGTCTAAAGCGGTTCAGAGCCAATTTGCCGAGATTTTACCGCTGATTGTCACCTGTATCGTCGTGTTTATGGCAATCATATCGGTACTTTGTAAAATCATTAAACCTAAACTGGTTCAAGAAAGCGCCTTTTTGAATACCCTACTCAACGTGTCGCCATTTTGGTTAATCGTACGTATTTTGGGTGCTGTATTTATTGTACTGACCTATTTAGAAATCGGATCTGAGGCAATCTATTCTGCTGATACTGGAGCATTAGTACTGAACGACCTTCTTCCAGTGCTATTTTCCGTATTCATTTTCGCTGGAATGTTATTACCTCTGTTACTGAACTTTGGCTTATTAGAGTTTTTCGGCACTATGCTGACCAAGCTAATGCGTCCCATCTTCAACTTACCAGGAAGAAGTGCTATCGATTGTATGGCGTCTTGGTTAGGTGATGGCAGCGTTGGTATTTTAATGACCAACAAACAATACGAGACACGTTTATACACTGAACGTGAAGCTGCGGTTATCGGTACAACCTTCTCTGCTGTATCAATTACCTTTAGTTTAGTCGTAATTTCACAAGTTCAGCTTGAACATTTATTTGTGCCTTTTTACTTAACGGTTTGTTTAGCAGGTTTTGTTGCTGCCATTATTGTGCCTAAATTGCCTCCTTTATCCTGGAAAAAAGATTTATACATAGATAACACGCCTCGTCACCCTGATGATGAAATGATCCCACAGGGACATGGGGTAATGTCTTGGGGCTTTGAGCAAGCACTCAATAAAGCATCTCGTGCTGGTGGCGTTAAACATGTTCTACAAGAAGGTGTTAAGAATGTCGTCGATATGGTGTTTGGTATTATTCCTGTGGTCATGGCCATTGGTACTGTTGCCTTAGTTTTAGCAGAAAATACGCCTATTTTTGATTATTTAGGCATGCCATTTATCCCGTTACTTGAACTGCTACAAATACCTGAAGCTGATGTGGCTTCAACCACCATCGTTGTGGGTTTTGCAGACATGTTCTTACCATCAATTTTAGCCAGCTCTATTGAATCAGACTTAACCCGCTTTGTGATTGCCGCTTTATCTGTTACTCAGTTAATTTACATGAGTGAAGTTGGCGCGTTATTAATTGGCAGTAAAATCCCAGTAAACTTCTTTGAGTTGTTTGTGGTATTTATTCTACGTACTTTAGTCACACTGCCAGTGATTGCACTGTGTGGTCATTTGTTAGTTTAGTGGTTAACGCCATAATTGACTCAGTTCAACAATCAAATTGAGTATCAGCTAAACACCTTGCTTTAGATAATTAGCAGACAAAAAAGGAGCCTTAGGCTCCTTTTTTACGTTTGCAATAAAGCGGCAAACTAACCATTTGCCTCATGACTATGTTCCAACATAGCGCGTTAACTAAGTCATTATTGGCATTCATTTTTAGATAGCGTATTCTTTATAAATCAAAACAGATTACTGATGACTGTTTACTTCAGCATCTACAATTTGTGAGTTCAGTAAGTGGGTGGAATGTTTTATGGATGAAAGAAGAAAGTTCACACGTGCATTATTTGCGGCTACAGCTTCAATCAAGATTGAAGATAAAAGCTATCGTACAGATATTCTAGATTTAAGTATCAAGGGTGCCTTAATTTCAACACCTGATGGACTCGATGCAATAAAGGGGCAAAAAGTGGCATTAAGCTTTTTATTACCTGACTCTGATATCGTGCTAAGCATGGACACGCTCCTTGTTCATAAAGAGGCCAATCATTTAGGGCTTGAATGCCAGCACATTGATCTAGACAGTATTAGTCACCTTAAACGCATTATTGAACTTAATATTGGCGATGAAGAATTACTGCAACGAGAGCTGGCTCAGCTTGTGAGCATATAGCGGAAAAGGTTCAGCAGATGACTAAGCTTATCTATAACCACCAGCTAGTATCTATTGGTTCTGTCTGTGGGTAATCTTGGTTATCAAGGTAAATAATTTGCCGCTCAGATAACCTCGCTTTCAAAATAGAGTCACTGTAATACTTTAAAAATAACTCTTGGAAAGACAAATCATCCGCGGCTTTATTCAGCCCTTTCTCAATTCTTTCAGCTAATTCTGGTAGCTCTTTATTCACAAAGACATACACTGGTAAGTTATATACAAGCGCAATATTCGGTTCAATCATTAATTCCGGCAACTTACTACTTATGCGTTGTTGCTCTTGCCATACTTCATTGATTCCGCGAGGAAAGTAATCGAAACGTTTGGCATGCAACATTCGATGTAAACTACTTGCAGTGCCAATATCCTGTGTCGGTAATGCATTATGACGTAATACATCGATATCAGCCCAATGGCTGCCAAAGCCTGCGACAAATGATTCACCTAAGTCTTGAGTGTTTTTTACCTGGAGAAATTTTTGTTGATTATCTTGATGAATTAACAAAAGCCTGTATCCAAGTAAGCCTTTCAATAATGGAATTTTAACCGGAATAAAGGTTTGTTCACGCTGTTTGCTGGACGCTAGAAAAGCCACATCGACTTCACCCTGCTCAAGCATTTTTAAACCGCGACCTTGAGTGACCTGCTCAGTGAATTGCAAACTTGCTTCAGGATAATCGGCGGCAGTTTTATCAAGTGCCATTTTAAGAAGTTCAATATGATACTGAAAATGGTAATCAGTTTGATATAAACGTAATACTTGGGGAGAAGAGGATTTGGCAGAGGCTTCTGTAACAAAAAAGCAGATAAGCGCAATCAACAATAATTTAAAGTTAAGCAACAACATCATAATCCATTAGTAAAAGTATCCCTTCACGAGTATTCGTTTTCTCAATTGCTATGTCATCACAATTGCTTGCTCCCCCTAAAGAGCATGTGCTGAACATGCTGTAACAAGATCAAATATGATTTAGACAGCAAAAGCTCACGTCCTAACGGGTACAATAATTAGGCAAGGAATAATATCGTTTCTGATGTCGCTTGCCTAGTTAAAATTCAAACAAGTGTATTAATTTATCAGTTCAAGTAATTCATGAACCGTTTTAATCGGGTGAATTTTAGCCCCTAAGTTTTCCATCGACTTATGATAATTTCGATGAGGAATATAGATTTCGGTAAAGCCATGTTGCACTGCTTCCTTAACTCTTGGAACACCGCTATCAATTGGCCTGACATCACCATTTAAACTTAACTCACCCATGATACAAGTGGTTCGTGGTACGACAAAATCATTCAGACTGCTTAATAATGCTGTCACAAGTGCTAAATCGATACAGGTCTCTGACTCATCAATTTTCAAACCACCCACAAGGTTAAAGTAAGTATCATGAAAGATTTTGGTACGGGTATGCTTTCGAAGCACTCCTGTGAGCATTTTTATTCGGTTCATGTTCAACCCAACACAGACACGCTGTGGAAACTCGCCTTCAGTTTCAGTGGTCAAACATTGAATCTCTAACAATAAATTACGGTTACCCTTTCGAATACAGGTAATTGCGGCTCCTGGTGACTCAGTAGTCGAGCCCGAAAGGAATATTTCACTCGGGTTATCGACACTTATCATGCCTCGCTCTGTCATCTTAAAAATACCGACAGTATCGACATCGCCAAAACGGTTTTTATTAGCCCTTAGGGTTCTTATCTGGCCGTCATTACATTCAATATGGGTGAGACAGTCGACAATATGAATTAAGGTTTGCGGCCCTGCGGTTTCATTATTTTTGTTAACATGGGCAACCAAAAACATGGTGACGTTATTTTGTTTACAGTATTGAGTTAACGCTTGGGCACTGCTTTTAACTTGTGATGGTGAACCTGGACTACCATTGGCTAAGTCTGAGACCACAGCTTGGATAGAGTCAATAACAGCAAACTTAATTTGCTTGGCTTCTAACTCTGCAATAATGGCTTCAACATTGGTTTCCGCCATTAGATATAAGTTATCTTCGTTATAATTAAGCTTTAAGCGATTCACACGATTTTTAAACTGCGATAGTGACTCTTCAGCAGTACAATAAAGCGATGGCATAACTTGAGACATACGTGCAATCAGATCAGATAAAAGCGTTGTTTTACCTGCGCCAGGATCGCCAGAAATAATATTCACTGAACCCGTCGTTAACCCGCCACATAATACTCTATCGAGTTCGCCAATCCCGGTTAATCGCTTTTGCGCTTCAAACTCTTCAACCTCGGCTAATTTTTTAGAGCCACCACCTACAGAGCCAGCATAACCAGCAACAGAAGTTGATGATGATTTCACAGCAGCAATACGCACCTCTGAAATCGTATTCCATTCTTGGCATGCACTACATTGTCCTTGCCAACGAGGAAAGTCTTGCCCACATTCATTACACACAAACGCTGTTTTATTCTTTGCCATGCTTCACTGTCATTAAGTTAATCAAAAGAAGAGTTTTAGGTTAATAATCAACCAAGCTACATTAAAATGGTATTTTAATAGTTTTATTACTTGCTTTAACAGACACATAAATTAAATTTGTATAAAGTAAGTATTTCGCTAGCCGATAAGACTACCAGTCAGACTTATATTTAGCACCTAGTTCTCGCACCAAAACTGAAAAGAGCCAATGAGCATAGAAGACCATAGTCAGCTAATAGAACAACTCAAACCGCTACTGATGGAACCAGATTTCAAAGATGTCTTTGAAAAGCTGACTATCGACGAATCTAATTCGACTCGATTTTTGCTCAAAATGGAACTCAATCGCCTTTCTGCTATATGTACCCGAATAATTGATTTACGCGATAAAACAGAATTGCACTGCGAAGAAGTCAGCGTGGCTAAACAGCGTCACTTTCTTGATGAGCCTGCAAAAGCTTCTTTAGCCCAAGCACTACAAATTTATCGTAACAAGTACACAATCGGTGTTTATGAGCACGTACTTAATGAACATAGACATCGCAAAGAACAATTACGCCTAAATAAGCAAGAACCTGCCATAGAGAGTTCAGAGTTAGTGGTACCTGGTGTTGTCATGGGAAGTTACTTTAATCGCAGTGAAGAACGAATGAACTACTCTATTCGTATCTCAGCTTCTCAAGATGGCGGTGCAGACGTTATCGGTGCGAGCTTAGATCTATCCGTTGGTGGAGCCAGAGTTCGACTGCCAGCTAAGCATCGCTTTGACCAAGACAAACCACTGCGAATTAAGCTATTAGAACTTAACGAAGAATTCTTTTTTGAAGACCTGCAAAACGGTGTCGACTATCAAATTGTCGATATCCAGAATAAAGATGACAGCGCTATTATGCGTTTACGGCGCATGGGTGATAGCGTTGAATTAGATAAAGTGCTCACCCAACTTATCCGTGGCTATAAGTTTCGGTATAAAGTGGATGTTAATGATGTCATCGTTAATGCTACGGGATTAGGTTTTGAGCGTCACTACTTGCCTATGCTGGCACACATGCCGCTGTATATATCAGTAGCTGACGGTAAGCCTTTTATCAGTCACAAGCTGCTAAGTCGTGGCAACCAACCCATTTTGCAGTATTTTCTTGACGAAAAAGAAGTGAGTCAACTGCCCAGCATGTTGACCAATAATCGATTAGTTAACCTACTTAAATACCCCGAAGAAACTGACCACAGTTTATTCTTTTGCTTTACCCACCAAGCCAAAGGTGTGACCCAGTATTTTTCAGCTTCATTGCATGAGCTGAAACAACATAATGCCATGCAGCTATTCTTTGGGTTTGGCGCAGCAAAAGAGAGCTGGCGGATCTATAAGGTCGCGCAACAAAAGGTTGATCATAAATTAAATTATAAAACCTCTACCCTTCCTGGCGATGAAAGCCAGTATTCGGCATTGACCGAACAACAATTGGCAAGGTTTAGTTATATCTTACAGATCGTTGATTTAACTAATGAAGATGTCAGGCCTAATTATCGTGCATGGTTTAATGAAGGCGACAACGTCAATTCGCTTAAAATATTTAATCAGCTAAAACTGAAAAAAAATACCGTTAAGCGTTTATCTATGCCATTTAGTGAGCGTAGAAGAGAAGCTCGTTTTGCATTTAAAACCATTATCGAAATTGAGCAAGAAGGCAAAAAGAGCCGTGGTATAACCCATGATATATCCACTCGAGGTTTGCAGTTTACCCTTGAAGATAATACTCAATTTACAAGTCCTGCTGAAGTCAGTCTACACTTTCCAAAGCTGCAAGCTATCGCGGGTAAAACAGAATTAAAGAACCTGCCATATCAATTAATCCGTAGTCGTAATAATCATCAAACATTACATTTATCAGCCATCGTTGGCCACGAGCCTCATGCTGGTGTTGAGTTTATTAATAAGCTTATTAACCACAACCGAGATAAGTTTGAGCAACTATCGGATGATGAAGGTGAGCTTAAAGAGCTCGCTGACGGAATGAAAAATTTACTATTAAGACAACTTGTTGGTGTGCCTTATTTCGTTGAAAAAACCAAAAAATCGGCACAACTAGCTTGTATTGGTATTGGTACTAAAAACGATGAAATTAGCCACCTTTTTGCTGCAGGTTCGACGCAACCACTTAGCTTTAACCTCACACCATTATTTGATGAAGCCCAGTTTAAACAGCACATTATCGACCCTATCAGAGCCATGAAGCCTATTGATGGTGTGGAATACTTTGAAATATTCATGCAAATATCTCGTCAAGGAAGAGGTGCTATTAATATTCAGTCGCAACTGATGAATGATTTTAATAGTCGCAATGCACAAATTAGTTTCATTCACCATGCCCAATCAGTTGGACGTTTTATGGCATTACGCGTTTACTTCGGTGCTACAGAAAAAACCGATATGAGCTATATACGACGTGAAATGGAATATATCACTATCCATGCAAAACATAGAGCTAAGCAGCTTGAAGAGCGCCTATGGCAGGTCATCGGCAGCGGAGAACTATTAGATATTACCGCTGAAGTAGAGGTTCGCTTCCCTGAGCTACATATAGAAAATTCAATTAATAATTAAACTTAACAATTTCTAAGTGTAGCTAAGCTCTGCATAAAGCCTTTTAAACCTAAAAACGGTTATACCAATCACTCACGAGCGGAAAGTGATCTGTCACAGCTGATTTATCGGTGAGCATTCCTGCGTGGGTGTAATCCTGTTTGAAGCCTTTATCCTTGGCAAGCAAAGTATAGTCAGCATGCTCCAGTCCACACTCACTCATCATGTCTTTAACGTCTGATGGATTACCCAGTACAAAGTCTTTTTTACCTGCAATAAACCAGCTTTTCGGCCACTTAATATTTTGTACCGCCTCGCTATAATTAAACTGATCTTCTGCATCAACCCAGTCGCCTCTAACCCAATCAATAGTTTGCAATAACGATAACCGGCTTTCATTATCCATTCCCAGGCGATACTTATCGGCTGCAAGATAGCCTTGATACTTAGTCATTAGCGGCGCGAGGCGATTCCAAAACAAATCTACCATCATGGTTTTTCTAAATGACGACACTTTAATGGTTCTTTTACTACCGAATGTAACAAATGACGCCACTTGATCGCGCAAAGCAGCTAAACGAATAAAACTACTGGCCATTAACACCCCACCCCATGAATGGGCACACCAATGCACCTTTTGTGCTTTAGCATGCTGCAGCACGAACGCGTGGGCAATAGGCAACTGCTCTAGAATCACTTCTGTTTGTCCCATGTGATAATCAGCATCAATTCTTGGCTCGCTCGCCCCTCTACCCGCTGTATCCAGTACATAAACATCATAGCCTTGCTCAGCAAGATAACAGCCTAATCCTTTACCTGAAGGGCTATAAAAAACGCGCCCATTAGACATAGCACCATGAAGCATCAAGATGGGGGTACGACTATCGCTACCCGACTGAGATAAAGGGCTTGCTTTGATATGGCGAAGATGAAGTTTTCCATTTCGGTAAGGAAGGTAATGAGAGTGCTGCATACAAGTCTTGATATATCCGTCATCATGAATATAACCACGGTAAACACAGCGAGTGTTAAATACAAGTAAATTAGAGTAATAAATCTAATCAGCCAAATAGATTTAATCAAATCTATTTGAATAAGTCGCTCATGCTAGAGAGCGACTTCACCAGCAAGAGCACACCAGTTTTCCTAACAAACTCATTGCCAAGCAAACCTCATCACAATAAAAAGCACCATCGCGATAAGTTCAGTTTATTGTATAGTTTTGTGTATAGTTTATTGAATAGCTTAGCCTTGTAAGTAAAACACTAAACAACGTAAGTCTAGTTTTTGAATATTGGCATCAGCGGCCGCAAGCAGTTTAGGTTTAGCATGAAAAGCGACCCCAAAGTCTGCCGCATTAACCATTGGGATATCATTTGCGCCATCGCCAATGGCCATTCGTTGACCCGCCGCTATTTGCCACGATGCGCTGCTTTTATCAATCACATCGGCTTTATATTGCGCATCTACCACTTCACCAGTGACTTCACCTGTTAACTTGCCGTCTTCTATCACAAGCTCATTGGCATAAGCAGCATCAAGCTTTAAAAGATCTTTTAAGTGGCCCACAAAAGGCGTAAAGCCGCCAGATGCTAATACTAACTTCCAATCATTAGGTTTAAGCTCAGCAACTAAGCTTTCAAGCCCTGGCATTAATGGCAAGTTCTGACATAGTGTCGTAATAATCTCTTCACTGGCACCAGCAAGTTTACCGACACGCAATCGCAGACTTTCTTCAAAGTCCAACTCACCCTGCATTGCTCTTTCTGTGACTTCTGAAACAGCATCGCCCACACCCGCCATTGCTGCTAGTTCATCTATGCATTCAATTTGAATCGCCGTTGAGTCCATATCCATGACCAATAAGCCCGGCTTAAAAAAACTTGGTAATGCTTGAGTCACTTCAAGTATCTCGGCATTTATGTCAGCAGGAAACTGTTCAATTAATTGGGTTAATCGAGAAGATGAAGCAATCTCAACTCCTTTCAGGCTGTTGTGGCGCATTAACACCGCAATAGAACAATCTTGTTCTAAACCTTCAAACCACTGACTAATCCCATCAAATGCCGACTCATCAAATATCACCCGAAATCGATGCGGCTGTTTTATCTGAATATTATTAATAAACTCATCTTCAAAATAACGAGTCAGTGTTATATCACTATGAGTAAAAGACGCATCAAACCCTGAGAATAACCAAGTTAAAGCTTGTATATTTTTCTGACTTTCCATCGACTGCATTTCCTCAATGATTGCGACTATCTACTATTAAATATTTCGATTAGTATTAATTAAATAGAAAAAATACCAAGGATTAAAGTGATTTTTGTTAAAGGTCTTAAGAAAAGTCAAAAAATCAGTAGGCTAATTCAAATCGTCTTGGCGATTATTTTGCTGATAGGGCTAACACACCTGTGGAAATCCAGTCTCAATAACGGCCAGCAATTGCTTAATTCGCAAACCCAGATCATGGCAAGGCTGCTAGCGCAACAGGCTGCTAACGGAGCTGCGCCAGCAATGTTTTTGCAAAATGATGAACAGCTTCAATGGCTTGCTAATGCACTGATTGATGATCCTAAAGTCATGTCAGTTAATATATATGATGCCCAAGGCGTTAGACTCGCCTTTGCTCAATCTGTTTCAGAAGATGACTTAGACGCCGATGACAAGGAACTTAAGCAACTTCTCTCCCCTTACCCGCCACTGATTGAAAACGTGCTTCAGGGCGAAAATAACTTAGGTTATATTGAAGTACGGTTAAATCTGCGCATTTTCTTTGATGAAATTAAAACCTTATATCAAGAAAATATGAAGTTGCAGCAAACAATGTTGATTGTAGCGGGCATTATCGGCTTATTACTTTCAAGAGCCTTATCTTTTAAACGTGCAGACTTTGATCGCCGTAAAACCAGAGCTAAGCAAGGGCGCAAAAATAGCAACTTGCTACAAAATAGTATGATTGAAAATACCGCTGAAGATGAGCTAAATGACACTGACTTAAATGACAGTGACTTAAATGCAAGCGACTTTAAGGACAGTGACTTAAACGACAGTGGGTTTGACAAGAATGACATTAGCCAAGACGAAGCAGTAAAACTAGAGTTTCAAGAGCTATCTGACATCAAAGAAGAACAAGCTGAAGATACCAGCAGTAAGAATAAATCTAAAACTCGATAGCCTGTATTAAGTTGAACAGGCTACAAACTTTAGCTAAGTATCAGGGTATAGCTTAAAAAGAGACATCAAAAAAGGGATAACGCTGACGTTATCCCTTTTTAGTGAGCAAAGACTCTACATTAAAGAGTAATTGCTGCATCCAATGTCATAACAATCATGTCATTGAACGTAGTTTGACGCTCGTCAGAAGAGGTCTTTTCGCCAGTTCTGATGTGGTCAGAAACAGTTACGACACATAATGCTTTAGCACCAAGTTCGTGTGCTACGCCATAAAGGCCAGCAGCTTCCATTTCGACGCCTAAAACACCCATTTTTTCCATTGTGTCGAACATAGAAGGATCTGGAGTGTAGAATAAATCAGCAGAGAAAACGTTACCAACACGGATGTTAGTACCATGAGCTTTAGCTGAATCAACAACAGCGCTCATTAGGCCATAATCTGCAATAGCAGCAAAGTCTTGACCTTTGAAACGTAAACGGTTGGCTTGTGAGTCAGTACAAGCACCCATACCAATAATTACGTCACGTACTTTTACGTCAGTGCTAATCGCGCCACAAGTACCAACACGAATCAGGTTTTTAACACCGTATTCTTTGATTAACTCATGAGCATAGATTGAACAAGAAGGAATACCCATACCTGAACCCATAACAGAGATGCGAGTCCCTTTATAAGTTCCAGTGTAGCCAAACATGTTACGAACATCAGTCACTAGCTCAACGTTTTCTAAGAACGTTTCAGCAATGTATTTTGCACGTAATGGATCGCCTGGGAATAAAACTGTTTCGCCAAAAGCACCGTCAACAGCATTAATATGTGGTGTAGCCATGAAAAACCCCTATATTTTTATCTTAAATCTTTAAAATGAGTAATTAAGTCATCCCCTTAATTACTCAAACCGATTCTACTATATTTATTAACAATAATATCGTTAGAAGACAGTAAGTTTCATTGTTAAATGAAAGATTCACCATATTCCATTGGCTCAAGCTCAAAGTAACTCGCAATTGACTGACCTATATCAGCAAAACTATTACGACGACCTAATGAACCTGCAGCTAAACCAGCGCCTAATGCCAACACAGGTACTCGCTCACGAGTATGCTCAGTACCTTGCCAGCTTGGGTCGCAACCATGATCCGCTGTAAATACAATCAAATCTTCAGGATTCAGCAAGGCCAATAGTTCAGGTAAGCGTTGGTCAAAATACTCTAACGCTTTGGCATAACCTGCTATATCACGACGATGGCCATAATGAGAGTCAAAATCAACAAAATTGGTGAACACGATAGTGTTATCACCTGCACGCTTAACTTGTTCAAGCGTTGCATCAAATAACTCTTCAAGCCCAGTGGCCTTAAACTTTTGCGTAATACCGCTGTTGGCATAAATATCGGCAATCTTACCAATACTCACCACTTCACCACCGGCATCTTTAAGTTTATCTAATACAGTTGGAGCAGGCGGTAATACCGCATAGTCATGACGGTTGCCTGTTCTAGCGAAATCATCAGGGCCAGTACCCACAAATGGACGCGCAATAACACGGCCAATATTATAAGGCTCTAACTCTTCACGAGTGATTTCACACAAACGATAAAGGTTTTCTAAACCAAAAGTTTCTTCATGACAGGCAATTTGAAATACCGAATCAGCAGAAGTGTAAAAAATTGGCTTACCAGAACGCATGTGTTCTTCACCAAGCTCTTCAAGTATTGTAGTACCTGATGCGTGGCAATTGCCTAAAAACTCGGTTAAACCAGCACGAGCTAAAATTTTATCAGTTAACTCTTGTGGGAATGAGTTTGTTAAGTCAGAAAAGTAACCCCATTCATATAGAACAGGTACACCCGCCATTTCCCAATGACCACTCGGTGTATCTTTACCAGAGCTTAGTTCATCAGCATGACCATAGGCGCCGATAACCTCGACATTATCGCCAAACGCATCAGCAAATTTACCCGTGCTTTCATAACCCGCATGGCCTAAGCCAAGCTTGGCTAAGTTAGGTAGCTTTAATGGTCCTTGACGACCAATATCCGCTTTACCTTCGGCACATGCTTGAGCAATATGGCCAAAAGTATCTGAGCCAACATCACCAAATTTATCAGCATCCGTTGCAGCACCTACACCGAACGAATCCAACATCATAATAAATGTACGTTTCATAATCTCACTCCCTTATAAATCTGAAGCGCGGATATAGCGATAAATTTCAGGCGTTTTCTCTGGTGCTGAATCTTTAATGTGAATCGCTTTTTGAACCGCGGCTGAAGCTTCTTCAAATGCCGCTTCAGATTGTGCATGTATCATGGCGATAGGTTTATCAGGTGTAATCTGATCACCTAAAGCACAAACTTCTGTTAAGCCAACACTGTAATCTAATTTGTCACCAGGCTTTCTGCGTCCGCCACCAAGTGTGACAACGGCTAAACCTAACTCACGAGTATCCATACTATGGGCAAAACCTTGTTCGGTTGCATACACAGGACGAATGATTTGCGAATGAGGTAAATATTTATCATATGACTCGATAAAGTCAGTCGGCCCGCCAAGACCTGATACCATACGACCAAATATCTCAGCAGCTTTACCGTTATCTAATACGGTATTTAACTTATTACGTGCATCAGCATCATTTTGGGCAATTCCACCCAATACCAGCATTTCAGCACATAAACCCATCGTGACTTCATAAAGACGTGGATTACGGTATTGACCCGTTAAGAAATTAATCGCTTCACGCACTTCTACTGCATTACCTGCACAAGACGCCAGCACTTGGTTCATGTCTGTGAGTAGAGCGGTCGTCTTAGTGCCTGCACCGTTCGCTACCGCAGTAATGCTGCGAGCAAGCTCTTCAGATGCTTCGTAAGTTGGCATGAAAGCGCCGCTACCTACTTTGACATCCATCGCTAAAGCATCAAGCCCTGCTGCGAGCTTTTTGGAAAGAATTGAAGCGGTAATAAGCGAGATTGACTCAACGGTAGCGGTATTATCTCGAATTGAATAAAAGCGTTTATCAGCAGGGACTAAATCACCTGTTTGGCCAATAATAGCCACACCCGCTTCTTTAACAACTTTACGGAATAATTCACTAGATGGTTCGGTTTGGTAACCAGGAATTGCATCGAATTTATCTAGTGTGCCGCCAGTGTGACCTAAACCACGACCTGAAATCATCGGCACATAACCGCCACAGGCAGCAGCCATTGGGCCAAGCATTAAACTAATAACATCACCCACACCGCCAGTGCTGTGCTTATCGATGATAGGGCCATTTAATGACAATGAATCCCAGTTTAATACAGTGCCAGAATCGCGCATGCCTGTGGTTAAGGCAATACGTTCATCCATGTTCATATCTTGAAAGTAAACAGCCATACCGAAAGCGGCAATTTGACCTTCTGAGACAGTATTTTGAGTAATACCATCTACAAAAAATTGTATTTCAGCTTTGCTGAGAGCTTCACCATTACGTTTTTTACGAATAATTTCTTGAGCGAGAAACATACTATTTCCTCCAACATCATGTATAAGCCCTAATCATTTAGAGTCTGTACAATCCGCCTTAACAAGATGGCACCAATCACATGAATGCGATGGTGATCGATGCTATCAATTAAAACCGTTAAAACAAGTTTGGCTAACTAATGACGAGATTAATCAACTTGAAGTCTTTAATTAGCCACTCTCTATTTAGTAGCCTTGTGCGCCTTGAGGAGCATCAGACAGTTCAAGCGTATGCAATAAGCTTTTTAATAGGCTTGAAGCGCCGAACCTAAAGCTTGCAGGGCTAATCCAGTCAGCGCCAAGTAAACGCTCAGCAACACCTAAAAATTCAGCAGTTTGAGCAGCATCACGAACGCCACCTGCAGGTTTAAAACCAACGTTGCGGTTCTTTTCACTGATGACTGTAAGCATGATTTCAGCGGCTTCTAGCGTTGCATTAACAGGCACTTTACCCGTAGATGTTTTAATGAAGTCTGCGCCAGCATCAATTGAAAGCTCTGAAGCTTTACGAATAAGAGCTGGATCTTTAAGCTCGCCAGATTCAATGATGACTTTTAAAATTGCTTCATCGCCACAGGCTTCTTTACAGGCTTTAACAAGTTCAAATCCTAAAGATTCATTTCCTGCCATCAGCGAGCGGTATGGGAATACAACATCAACTTCGTCTGCGCCATAAGCAACAGCAGCGCGAGTTTCTAATACTGCAATTGCAATATCATCATTACCATGTGGGAAGTTAGTCACTGTTGCAATTTTGATATCTTCACAATTCAGCTCATTTAACGTTTTACGAGCTATTGGAATAAAACGAGGGTAAATACAAATTGCAGCAGTATGGCCAGCAGCTGTGTTAGCTTTGTGGCATAAATCAATCACTTTTTGATCAGTGTCATCGTCATTTAATGTCGTTAAATCCATTAAAGAGATACCTAATTGTGCTGCTTTTTTTAAATCACTCATGTTTGCTCTCCGAAACAAAAACCTAATAAAATCTTGTTTTGGCAATGCGTAAAGCTGGCAGTAAATTAATTGTGAGGCCGGGCCTTCGAGCATTGCCAGTAAATTAATTCATAAGTTACTGAACTAAGTATTCAATATGATAACGAGTACCACGACTTGAATCCTTGAAGACCGGAAGAGGTGAAACAATGACATTGTCCCATCCATTCCGCGAAAAATCCCTTTTAGCGCGCAAATCAATCCAAACTATTAAGTTGAACCATATATGACGAAATCATCAAAAGTTAGTTCAAATAAACCACTGTTTGGACGTTAATATTTATTTAAATACATTCTAACAAACTTTTCGATGTACTTAAGTAAAGACTAACATATTTTAAGATTTTTTTGGATATTTAAGAATAAATTTGGAGCCACTATTTCAGTGGCTCCAATCGCTTACAAGTTTAATTTAGAACTTGTAAGTTGCTGTTAGGTAGTGAGCCCAACCAGTTGTTTCTAGGCCAACGATACCTGCGCCATCTTCAAGAAGGTATACATCTTTGTAGCCTTTTAGACCGTAACCTAGAGCGTAGTTATCTGAATGCCAGTGTAGACCGAAGTATGCAGCACCACCATTAGAACTCATTGGCACGTATTCATCACCATATTCGTCATCAGCACCGAATTGGTAATCTACGTAACCTTGGAACGCTACGAAAGTACCGTTGTCAAAGTTATGAACTGGTTTGAACCAGTTAGCAGAGAACTGGTAACCATTCCAGTCTTTACCATTCATGTCGTAATGAGCGTATAAGTTCATGCCAGTTTTACCTAACCATGGAACCATAACGTCAGCACCAAGACCCCAGAAAGATGCATTCACATCTTCACCGATAGCACCGCCACCCCAGTTAAATAGAGTAGAGAAGTAAACTTCTTGAATAGGACCAACAGAAAGGTCAAGACCAGTGATTGCATCTAAAGAGAAACGAGGAGCGAACTTCATGAACATTCTGTTTTCGCCGTAACCTTTATCACCAGAATC
Organism: Shewanella sp. 10N.286.51.B7; assembly: GCF_002873615.1. Classification (NCBI taxonomy): domain Bacteria; kingdom Pseudomonadati; phylum Pseudomonadota; class Gammaproteobacteria; order Alteromonadales; family Shewanellaceae; genus Shewanella; species Shewanella sp. 10N.286.51.B7. Next base: position 51,075 of record NZ_MCUF01000021.1, on the reverse strand, counting down.
TTGAGTGAATAAGTTAAATACGTCAACGTAACCGTATAAATCAACAACACCAGCGCGGCCGCCAAATTCCATTTCTAAGTAGTCGTGACCACTTTCACCACCACTTGGTAATTCGTCAAATGCATACATTGCATTGAACTGCATCCAGCTGTAATCGCCAGAACGGATATCTTCACCACGGTCAGCAGCCATTGCAGGTGCAGACATTGCAGCGATAGTTGTAGCAGCTAAAGCTAAAGTTTTAACGTTTTTCATTATCAACCCCATTGATATATATTTATTTACCACCTTCGAGGGTGGCGATTTTTATAAACGTTTGCATTGTACATCTAATGAATAAAAGCTCAATAAGAATTGGTAAAAATACGAATACTTAATCCCAAAATGTGAACAATATCTCTACTTTTCACTAACAACTTAGAACGTTTATGTCTAATAAACTGCAATTTTTGACTAAATCAATATAAATCACTACTAACTTGTCATAGCAACTGACATGCCAGACAAAATAAAAACAGATTAAACTTTGGTTAAAGTTAGCTAAAACACACAAAAAAAAGCCGTTATTACCTGAGTAATAACGGCCTTTAATAAGCTCATCGTCAAACCTATCTTAGGATTAAATCGCTAAGAATAGACCTGCTAGAGTTGCGCTCATTAAGTTAGCTAGTGAACCGGCCATAACAGCACGGATACCTAGTCTAGCTAAGTCATGACGACGGCTAGGAGCCATAGCACCTAAACCACCTAATAGAATCGCAATTGAAGATAAGTTAGCAAAACCACAAAGTGCGAAAGAGATAATCGCTTTGGTTCTGTCAGTCATCATCAGACCCGTTTCTGCTACTACTTGGTAACCTTCAGCTGATGCATCAAGTAAGTAAGGAGCAAAGTTAAGGTATGCAACGAATTCGTTAACAACAATCTTTTGACCGATGAATGAACCGGCAACAAGTGCTTCGTTCCAAGGTACACCGATTAAGAATGCTAATGGCATAAAGATATAACCTAGAATAAGTTCTAAAGTAATACCTTCAAGACCAAACCAACCAGTAACACCACCGATGATACCGTTGATCATTGCAATTAGACCAACGAATGCGATTAACATCGCACCTACGTTAAGCGCTAAATGCATACCTGATGAAGCACCTGCAGCAGCAGCGTCTAAAACGTTAGCTGGCTTGTCAGGATCTTCAGGAAGCTCAGACATTTCGTTCTTAGCTTCTTCAGTTTCAGGATGCATTAGTTTAGCCATCATAAGACCACCAGGAGCAGCCATGAATGATGCAGCAACTAAGTACTCAATTGGTACACCCATCTGTGCGTAACCAGCTAATACTGAACCCGCGATTGATGCAAGACCACCAACCATGATTGCGAATAATTCAGAGTTAGTCATTGTCGCGATAAATGGACGTACAACTAGAGGCGCTTCTGTTTGACCAACGAAGATGTTAGCAGTAGCAGACATAGACTCAGTACGGCTTGTGCCTAATGCTTTTTGTAAACCACCACCGATAATACGGATGATCCACTGCATAATACCTAAGTAGTATAGAACTGCAATTAGAGAAGAGAAGAATACGATAACTGGTAAAACGTTAACAGCGAAAATGAAACCAACTTTAAATTGGGCTAAATCGCCGAATAAGAAGTTAATACCACTTTGTGCATAGCCAATAACGCTAGAAACAGCATCAGAAACACCTTTTAAGATGTCTTTACCCACTGGAACATATAGAACAAAACCAGCAAAGAACGCTTGGATAGCTAAAGCGCCACCAACAGTACGAACATTAATTGCTTTTCTATTATTTGATAGTGCATAACCGATTGCTAGTATGGTAACCACACCTACTAGACTCATTAGTATATCCATTAATCATCACCCTTATTTATGTTAACGATTTGTATATTTGTTGTTAACTCACCTATTTTCCGTTAATGATTATAACTGAGGAGCAGATGAAAATCGTGGATTAGATCATACTTTTAGAGTTTAATTTCAGGATCTTATGCAACATTAATATTAATTAATAACTGTGTTTAAAAAAAAAGAATTACAGCTCAAACAGTTGGGAGGCGTTTTTATTCAATCGTTCTAAAATAGAAACAGTTGTTTTTTTCTGTAAATTTGCGATCTCTGAAACGAACTTTGGCAAATGAAGCGGCGTATTTCGTTTTTCAAGTGCATTATATGGCGTCATACTCGGTGAGTCTGTTTCAATTAAGAAATGTTTGATGTCTATTTCTGTGATCGTTTTGCGTAATTTTTTAGCATTAGGGTTCATCAATAATCCCCCTATTCCCAATTTATATCCTAAATCAATATAGCGCTTTGCTAGCTCAGGCCCACCATAAAAACCATGTATCACACCGCCTCGAGGGTTGGGGTTACGGATTAATAATTCAATTAACTCTTGATGACATTTTACCGCATGCAATATGACAGGAAGATGAAACCTGACAGACATTGTTAACTGCCCAGAAAGTAACTCTAATTGCATAGGAAAGTTTGGCTTTAATTTATCAAGGCCACACTCGCCGAGCGCAACAAAACGAGCATTATCTTTATGTTCGATTATTTTTTGTTCTAATAAAGTTAATGAATCATCAATATTGTTAGGGACATACCAAGGGTGAATGCCTAAGGCGTAGTAGCAATTAAATTCAGCGGCAATCGCAATTTGTTTGCACCATTGCGTTTCACTAATACCGGGTATGATTGCGTTAGTAATGCCATGGGCTCGCATTTCGTTAAATAACGTATCGCGATCATGATCAAAATCCTCAAGGTCAAGGTGTGCATGAGTATCAATCATGCAGGTTCTCCTTCAAAGGCTCAGTCCCCTCATCATTGTTATTACAATTCAATTGGGTTCTTTCAGGTTTTATTCGATTTTTTTTCATGTAAGCAAGAACATCAACATTCAGCTGGGGCTCTTCAATTCGAGGGGCACAACTTCTTTTATTCTCTAGCGTCAGCCCCATCTTGTCACACCAGCGAATATAAGCCTTCCAAGGTAAGAAAAGGTAGCGCAATAAAATCAGAGTTTTATTTGTGTTCAATGGCATATCGCTCCCTTAGAAAAACTGATGGCATACATTTACTGGCTATTGGCTCACTTATTAAAATTCAGACAATAAAAAAGGCGGTTACCCGCCTTTAAAATTATACCAATATTGAATTAATGCTTAGTTCTCACGAGTCTTAGCAAATTCGATATCAGGATAACGTTCCATTGATAAATTAAGATTTACCATGGTTGGCGCAATATAAGTTAGGTTATCACCACCATCTAGTGCAAGGTTAGTACTGCACTTACGACGGAATTCTTCTAACTTACGCTCATCTTTACAATATACCCAGCGAGCAGTCGAGACACTAATGCCTTCATAGATTGCTTCTACGTTATATTCACTTTTAAGACGACCAACAACGACTTCAAATTGTAGTACACCCACTGCGCCAACAATAAGATCATTGGTATCAAGTGGTCTAAAGACTTGAACTGCACCTTCTTCAGCAAGTTGCACTAAGCCCTTCAGTAATTGCTTTTGTTTTAATGGATCTTTCAAGCGAATACGACGGAACATTTCCGGAGCAAAGTTAGGAATACCGGTAAACTTAAGCTTCTCACCTTGAGAGAAAGTGTCACCAATTTGAATAGTGCCATGGTTATGTAAACCAATGATGTCACCTGGATAAGCTTCTTCAACTTGCTCACGATCACCTGCAACAAAGGTCAATGCATCTGAAATACGAACATCTTTACCGGCACGTACATGATGCATCTTCATGCCTTTCTGGTATTTACCAGAAACAATACGCATAAATGCCACACGGTCACGATGCTTTGGGTCCATATTCGCTTGAATTTTAAATACAAAGCCACTGAATTTTTCATCTTCAGCTTGAATCACTTTTGCTTCAGTCGCACGCGGCTGTGGCTTAGGTGCCCACTCTGTTAAGCCATCTAATACATGGTCAACACCAAAGTTACCTAATGCAGTACCAAAAAATACTGGTGATAATTTTCCGCTAAGAAACGCATCTAAATCAAACTCATGAGAAGCACCCACAACAAGTTCAAGCTCTTCACGTAAGATTTCAGCAAGCTCACTGCCAATTGCAACATCTAGTTCTGGGTTATCAATACCTTTCACTGTGCGAACTTCTTGGATCATATGACCTAAGCCAGACTGATACAAAACAGCTTCATCACGGTGAATATGGTAAATACCTTTGAATGATTTACCACAGCCAATAGGCCAAGTGATCGGAGCGCAGGCAATTTTCAGCTCATTTTCAACTTCATCCATCACTTCCATAGGATCGCGGATATCACGGTCACATTTGTTCATGAAGGTCACAATCGGCGTGTCACGTAAACGGGTCACTTCCATTAGCTTACGGGTACGATCTTCGACACCTTTAGCGGAGTCAATGACCATCAAACATGAGTCAACAGCAGTTAAGGTACGGTAAGTATCTTCTGAGAAGTCTTCGTGACCAGGAGTATCGAGTAAATTTACCAGACAATCGCTATATGGGAACTGCATGACAGAGGTCGTGATAGAAATACCACGATCTTTCTCCATTTCCATCCAATCTGACTTAGCATGTTGCTTAGAGCCACGGCCTTTAACGGTACCTGCAGTTTGAATAGCTTGTCCGAATAAAAGTACCTTTTCGGTAATAGTGGTCTTACCGGCATCTGGATGCGAAATAATCGCGAAGGTACGACGTTTATCGACCTCGACTGTGTGAGCTGACATGAGTTACTTTGCCCTGGCATGATAAAAATGGCGCAAATTATAGCTTTTCCAAGGATAGTTGGCTAGGTAAAGCGTACCCTACATAAACAAAGTCTATCTAGGTTTATTTTTTTCCCTAAGTATCATGGTAATTTAATATAAATAAGATATTTTTAGCTCAAAAAAACAACTATAATCACTCTTAGGTTAGAGGATATTACTTCTGTTGGTAATTTAACACTTATAGAGGATATGACTCATTCGACTAATCTATGATACTTAGTGAAATACAAAATTAAGACTATGACTATCTATACCTTAACCTTGCTGGGCTCCGACAATATTCAAAATAGAATATTAAGCCAATTTATTAAAGATAACCTTAACCAAGTAGTTCGTATCTCAAAATGTGAATTGCTTTTGGCTCAATCGTGCCCTGAAAACAGCTTGTTATTAATTGATGTCAATAACTTAGATGAAGACGAAACCCTTCACTGGCAAAATATTCTAGCCTCTAACACTGGCAACATTTCAACAATTCTGCTCAATACTGATGATTTCCATGACAAACAAAAAATCTTAAGATGGCCTAATTGCTGTGGCGTTTTTGCCAATAATACCCCTCTTAAAGAGTTTATTATTGGTATGGAAAAAATTCTCAATGGAGAATACTGGTTGCCACGTAGTGTCATGACAGAGCTTTTGCAACACTATAGAACTGACTTTAAACCATCCGCACAACCAACAACGGCACTCACATCTCGAGAGCTTGATGTATTGGCATTACTACCAACTTGCAAATCCAATATTGAAATAGCTGATATTCTTTTCGTAAGCGAACATACTGTGAAATCTCATTTATATAAAGTCTTTAAAAAAATTGATGTAAAAAATAGACTGCAAGCAATGAGTTGGGTCAAAGAGAACTTACAGTAAGCCAAGTTTTATTCTGCAAAACCGCCAGGACTAATATATATATGTATTTCATCAGTATATATACCACCTAATTTATCTTCGGTCTCACCAATGACAATTTTCAGAGGTAGACGTTCACCTTGGCTTACCGTTGCCGAGTTAGCGTAAAATTGATTTTCATTATGAGATAAATCTATCTCAATATTGTTCAATGTAAGCTGATAATCAATATCCCATTGGCTTTGTTGATTTTGATGTTTCAAGACCCCCTTATTCATAGATTCAAAAGATAAAGAATAGTCAGTCGTACTTTTGACAAATAAATTAGGTGAAGCATTGATGACTTTCCCTGTTGATAAATAACCAAGATCAAGATGATAGGTATTATCTGATACGCCATAAAAGCTCACTTGTGCAGCCTGTTCAATAGAAGCGGCAATCAACTGTTGCAGTTCATCGATCACCTGACCACCGTCAGGTAATTGATGAAGTTTGGCTTCCAATAATGCGTCATAGTTACCATATGTACCAAATTGATGACTTGGAAAGCGTAATTGAAATCTAAAGCGGTCACTTGCGGGTGACACTTTGCCAAACCATCGATTATTCTGGACGCCACTGTCTAATGACTGAGGAACTGGCTCAAAAAATAAACTTTCATTCTTTAAGGAAGTTAATTTAGTTGTTGAATCAAAAGTAGATGCCGAAAAATAAAACAGACATTCCTCCCCTTCTACGACATCTGAAAAAAGCACCTTGGCTTCATATTGTTGAGTTAACCCATATGCTTCTGAAGTAAAAACATCGTAATCATCATAACTTCCAGCTTGAAGGTCTAATGATTGAATCTTCGCAGTGCATGCTAAAGCCGCGACCGGACAACATAGATATGAAAAACATACCAATAACAGATTAAAATTTTTAAATTGCTTAATCGACATAGAGTTTCCCTAAGCGCAATAACGCGCTGCTATCTTCATCAATAACCAGTTCGAAGTATCGTGGTGTAGGTGTATTTAATTTAATCTTATATGTGCCAGGCCTCACACCGGAAATAGCAAAACGACCCGTTCTATTCGTAAAAAATTGTAATGGTTCAAGATCATCACGCCCGACCAAAGCCGCTTTTCCTGCGACTAATGTAATCGGTTGCTGAGTTTCTTTATCAAGCAGTGTCCCCATTAAGGTAATTGCTGCCTCTGAACCAATTTGTAAGTTGTAACCTTGACCATTGCCTGGGTAGACAGGAAAAACACCCGCACCTAAATCATACCCAGCAGGTAAATCTTCAACCTCATAAGAGATAACTTGTTCACTGTATGCAGCAAGATCTGGGATAAGTATTGGGCCTAGCCCATCACTATATGCTCTAGCGCCCATTGAAGAAGGAGAAATTTCTGTTCGGTTATCTTCAATGCTTTTATGCTGCTTTATCACTGCAAAACTTTCTCTAACTGGGCGACCAAAAGCCAATTGACCGCCAGAGAACGCAATACCTGTAGCGAGCTTAGCTTGAGTAACATGATTATTGGTATCTTCTGAGAAATCGCTATAACGGCTGACATGTTGAGCCCTCAAGGTAAAGCGATTAGCATCGTAATCGATACCGACATCACCATCAATATCATTAGTTTCGGAGTGAGTGGCCCCAGCAAACATAGAAATTCCGCCACTGTTACCTACATTTTTACGGTAAGAATATTCTGAACTAATTTCTTTATTATCGGTTTTATAGCTTGAAATAACCCTAGATTCACTTCCAAATGGCCAACTCAAAGTCAGCAGCCCTGAAAACTCGCTACTATCATCTAAAAACTCTTTGTGGGTAACTCGTGCACTCCAAGTCGCACCTGTATCAAAGATAGAACCAGATAATGAAGGACTCAAAGTCCAGTAGCGTTGAGCGTCATCATAAGCATGAACATAATTGCCAGTAAGTGAAACTTTTAAAAACGGGTTGAATGTATAATTAATACGGCTGGACAAAAAATGTTGATTAGCGTTAATTGGGGCTTCTGGTGTAACCAGAATATCATTCCTCGCACCAATGAAAAATTGCGAGTAATAATCGTAATAAATACTAAACTCAAAAGTACTGTCGGTACTCGCACTACCAATTAAGTCATATCCAACACTTGCTGCAAGTCCTTTACCTAACACATCCTGATAACTGTAAGTTGTTTTAATATCAAAAATGCCAATACCTGTAGCAAATAAACTCCTATGACCTAATTGGTAACTGTTATCCCCAACCTGAAAGTTACCACCTAATGTATAAGCAGGGGTTATGCCGTACTCTAATTCACCATTAATAAGGTATTTTTCTCGTTCATACTCTGGTTCAGCATCACTAATATTACTTTTTATACCGCCATTAAAATTATATTCAAACTCACCTTCTTTTAATAAATCCATCCCTGTAGCGATAGAAAAACTGATCCTTTCTTCTTTTCCTGATGCATCTGTAATGATGAGTTCTAAGTCACTGACTCCTTCAGCTAAAGGAATATCTTGTAAGTTGTAAGAACCTGCACCCAAGGTTAATCGCCGTACCACAACACCATCAACCAGTAGATCTACAGTAGACGCACGTTGAAGGGTGAATTGTCTTGCTGCTGTCGGTCGAACATTTTTGGTTGGAATAAGAGAAAAATCCCTAGCAATCCCTATCCCAAGCATGTCGCCTCCATCTTGAAAAGTAGCACCACTGGAATAGAAATCTCCGATGGTCAGTCGGGTTCCTTGCTCAGGAAAATCATAATTAATTCGGGTTCCTTGCCTTGAATAGAGTCCTTTTTGATTTTGATAATCATTATAAATAGATTCATATTCTAATACTGCACGCTCATAATTGAAGCCAGCATCGAGTGTGTGACTATACTGCACACCCACATCATTCTCGGGAGTGTTATTCTCGAGTCTTGAAGCTCCAGCGGATAAATTAATATAGCCACTGAATAAGGAGGGCGTTAAAAATGAACGTTGTGTTGGTTTATCTCCAAAATCAATTTGCCCTACTTTTAAATCTTCAGAGTTTGCATCAAGCACTAACTCCAGCGAAGACATTTCAAAGCTCAACCCTATATTGAGCTTGGTAAACATAGCTTGGCTAATCATGCCATCTAGCTGTTGCTCAGACAGTGAACTCAGAACTTCATCCGATAAAGTTGCATTAAGCAGTGTGATTGTTGCTTCTGCAGGCATTAAAATGAGCTGTTCTTTGGTTATAGTCACTTCAACTTCACCAATCACAGTATCATGCAACCTTAATAAACTCGTTAAGGTAATATCTCGACCTGTGGGGTTTATTATTTCAGAGCCCATAACTGATGTAGTTAATAAACAAAGCAACATGATTAAAATTGAGATAACGGATGACTTAAACATTCCTAATCTCTTTGTGAATTATTGATTTTGAGTTTAGTACCTTGAACCCATAATTTTTCATAGGGAATAGATACCTTTTTAATCATTTGAGGAGGAAAGAATATATCCCCTAGCTGGCTAAAGGCGGCTTCATTTAGTAATGGAGTAGTCGAGCCATCTGAGTTTACTACTGCTAAATGGTATGGTTTTAAATAACTGTAACGCTGACCATTATTTTTCACATCAAAAGCTAGCTTGTGTTCTTGTTCATTGAACTCTATTGAACCTTCAACAACGGCTAAATCAGCTAACAAATCATTCGCACTCAAATGAACAACAGCATTGAAATGCACAAAAACCTTAACTCCACTTTGCGTATTTTCCTGAGAATTATCCTCTGACATAGGCAGCGATAAACTCGGTTGACTAAAACGCACGAAATAACTTACTGACTGCTTCACAGCATGTGTCCCTATCCATTGAACTCTTACTGACTTTACTTCTCCTGGCTCTAATACTAATGCAGGAGGAAAAACCAATAATTCACTATCATTTTCTACAGCTAACAGCGAAAAGGAATTACCTGTTGAAGCAGGGTTAAATACAATTTTGTTTAAATTTATTTCAACAGGAACCGTCTTATTTGAAGGGTTTCTAACAAAAATTTGTTGATATTGAGGCCTGGAGTCCGACTTTAACTCAAGTGTCAGTGGGGATATTTCTAATGCAAACGAGTGACTCATCATAAACAGTGATATCACCAAGCATAAAAAAGTGATTGAGGTGGAAAACGTATTAAGGTTAATCATCTCATCACTCCGTTTAGGGTTCATTATTACTGCTCTTGTATTATCTAGATCAATGACCTATTTTTGAAATGCTTGAGATGACAATTACTGTTGTAACCATTTAATTTTTACGCTGGCATTACCCATATCAATTTTATCTATTTGACTGACTGTAAAAATTCGAGACGCATTAGGCATCACCATCTTGCCTACAACAAAGTTCTTAATATTGTCGCGATCTAACGTCACTGAATGATTACCATCTGAAACGACCCACTCCATTTCAGTAATTTTTGCAAAGCGGTTACCACTATTGACAACTTCAATGTTCCAGGTATCTCCGTGAGATTGAAAAGACTTTGCGTTTAACTCAGCCTTTGAATCATCAGGCGTAACATTCAGCATCGTTTTAAAGTTAAATGCGATCCCAAGTTCAGACGCTGAAACATCTTCCATCGCGACAGTAACTTGGTTAATCTCGATAGAATAAGTTTGTGATTGCTCTATCACAGGCTCACCTAAGTAACGAACCATAATAGTTTGTGACTTTCCTGGCTGAACAACCGCTGTCATAGGTATAACGAGTAAATCATTATCTGCAGGAGTTAAGGTGTTTTTACCAAACTCATCTTGAGTAACGAGCCATGGAATAAATTCTAATGAAACAGGAAATGAATCGGTATTATCAACACGAAGAGAATACTGTGATTGCTTTCCAACAGGTTTTATTTCAGCAGACATAGGCTGAACCTGATAAGCAAGCGCGTAAGGATTGATAAGAAACAAAGAAGTAAAGAGAATGAATATACTGAGTGTTAACTGTTTATTTGATAACTTTTCCATAAGTTTTATTCCGTAATAATGCGGGAGATGTTCTCCCGCATAGGTTGTTAAAGTCTTAAATTGCTGAGATTTGAATTGTTAACTGATCATAATATGCACCAGCCCAAGCACCAGTACCTGTAGTTAGTGCTCCAAAGTTAATCTCCAATGTTGCTGCTGCGCCATTTAATAGCTGTGCACCAGTAAAGTCACGAGATTGTGAAGCATCATTAGTACCGGTGTTACCACCAGTTGTTAAATCCAAGATTAGGTCACCAAAACCACCTACAGAAAGCGTCGCTACATAAGGGATAACGAGATCTTCTGAGTCAATTCCTTGTAATCCACCTTCAGCACTTGTAATCGTAACTGTCGCACCATCACGGTCATTACACACAAAAGAAAAGCCTGACATTGTAGTCGTTGACATATCGCTAAGTGATGTTTGAGTAGCACTCGCTTCACAGACTTCTTGAATGTTGCCGCTAAGGTTAACTTCTACTGCGCTTGCTGAACCTACAAATAAAGTTGCTACAGCAGCTGCTGCTAAAGTATACTTTTTCATGGTAAAACTCCTTTTTAATATTCAGATTGGTTTTTTGCTACACCGATTTGTTCTCACCAACAAATCGGTGGTTTTCTTCTCTTCATTAGAAGAATTCTTATATTCCGCTATTAACGAAATTCGGATATACATCAATATGCAATGTATCTTGATATTCACCTGCAAACTTCAATGGCTCAAATAAACTCACTTTGATCATTCCAGATGTATTAAATGGAATATCTGCTCCGGTGATAAATCTTTGTTCATCTATTAGCTCTTTAGACTTTTGTTTCAATGAAAAATTTAAAGAGTCGATATTAAGTTCAACTTGGTATTCAGCCACTAAGCTTGTTTCAACTGAACCGTCTATTAACTCCAGTCCGCCATAATCAGAACGCAATGCTATGAGCATAGGCAAGTTACATTCAATTGATAGATTCGCTGTGTGAGATAGCTCAATGCTAAAATCAAAGGGAATTGAATCTACAATTCCAACGACACAACGTTCTTCAATTACACCGCTCATGCTTAAAGTTAAAGAGTCGTTAGCGTAAACATTAGTTAAAGATGTAAGTAGTGCGATCAAAAAACAGATTACCGCTTTAACACACCTTTCCATTTTTACCTCTAGCTTATAAGCAGTAGAAACATCACGTTTAACTCAACTAGAACTTAATAGTCCTTCAATTTGTCATTAACAAGCTTTGTAAATAACTTGTGAGAATTTTAATATAGAAAATCCAAGCTTAAGTCTGATTTAAGGTATGAAGTATTCAGCACACTTGTTGGCAAACTTTTCAGCCACATTCTTTTACTGCTAAAACTTTATTTCCAAAAGCAAAGAAAATTTATCTTTCAATGTTTGAATGATTGTTCAGATTTTAGTTTTTTGCTCATAACCAAGGTAAAGAAAAAATCATAAAACACTGATTATTAGTACCTTATTCTGACTCCAACGATTAATGATGGTTTTATAAATTCAGAATAAGAGAAGGTAAATGCAAACTTAACTGTAAGTTTGACATGAGGATAATGAATGGAAGTATGACAACTTTTCGGTGAACGGACTGAAGTATGATCATACTTTGCCTATAAAGTATGATCATACTTTTCGCATTATTAGATGACATAAAATAAAAAAGCTAGCCTCTGTATAGAGACTAGCTTTGTTTCTGACGTTAATACGCTGGGTTTAACGTATATAATTAAGGCTGCTTAGCTGCTTGCTCAGCTAACTTTTGCTGTGTTTGTGCAAGCTCTATACGTGCATAGCGATGTTCAACAAAATCATAAATGTTAGTTGCTAGCGTTAATCGATAATAATCAATCGCTAACTCATAATCCTGTTGCTCGACTGCTTTTTTAGCTAAGTAAAAGTAAGTTTCGCATAAACGCTCTGAGTACTCTTTAGGCTGAGATAAGTTCTCTTTCGCTGCCTCAAAAACCTGTTCTTTAGTCAGTGTACCTAAGTAGTAATCCACTAATACCGTTGACCAAGCTTGTTCGTTCAATGCTTTTCTGTTTTCAACTAATGCGAGTTGTGCAGTTTCAGTGTTTCTAGGTGAGTCAACTAAGTAAAGCCACAGCGCACGGTAACCATCAGAAGGCTCTTTGCGTAAAAAGTCTTGCATATCTTGCGCAGCTAATTCGTAACGCTCACCGTAATACAATGCAATACCACGATTCAAATACGCATAGTCGTATTCAGGTGATAATTCGAGTACCCCATCAAAAGACTCATATGCACTTTCAAATTCACCTTCTTGGGTATAATAAATCCCTAAGAAGTTATAAGCATCCGCTAAGTTAGGCTGAAGTTTAATCGCTTGATGAAAGTCTATTCGGGCAAGTAAACGCAAGCCTACACTATCGTAGATAACGCCACGGTCATAATGGAAACGAGCTCGTTGCTCTGGGGTTAACTCCATTGTGCCTAAGATTTCATTTAGCTTAGCCAAGGTGACTTCTAATTTATAATCTGGGACATTCGGTGCAACCATCACCTTACCGCTAGTTGCGCTGTCAGCACTTCCAGATAAAGAAGCACAACCTGACAATAATAAACTGGCACCCACACATAATGCGACGACTGTGGTACGTAATTTCTGTTCCATTTAAATACCTTATCAGGTTCTATAATTTCTTTGCATCATATCAACCTATCTACATTAGGGCTATGCAGATACTGATAAAATTTCATTTACTGAATTTACACTAGCTTCAATTAATATAAAGCGAGCGAAAGTTGCTGCAAAAGCGATTCAACTAGCATTTTGACAAGTGAAGTAACATTAAGTGCCAATCAGCATAAAAAATTACTCTATGTCACAAAACAAAAAAGAGACCCTAAGGTCTCTTTTTAAGTTGAACTGATGTCAGAAGTTATTCTGCAGCAGCTTCTTCTTTCGCGTTAGCTTCTTTGATAGAAAGTCTTACACGACCTTGACGGTCAACTTCCATCACTTTAACGTCGACGTCTTGATTCATTTCAAGATGGTCAGAAACGTTAGCAACACGCTCTTCACTGATTTGTGAAATATGCACTAAGCCATCTTTACCAGGTAAGATGTTAACAAACGCACCGAAATCAACGATACGGATAACTTTACCTTTGTAGATGCGGCCCACTTCAACTTCTGCAGTGATTTCTTCGATACGACGGATAGCTTCTTTCGTTGCTTCACCGTTTGAAGATGCAATCTTCACTGTACCATTGTCATCAAGCTCGATAGTTGTACCAGTTTCTTCGGTTAATGCACGGATAGTCGCACCACCTTTACCGATTACGTCACGGATCTTCTCAGGATTAATCTTGATAGTCGTGATACGTGGAGCGTGGTCAGAGATATCTTCACGTGCGCCACCAATTGCTTGGTCCATAACGTTAAGAATATGAACACGTGCGCCGTATGCTTGCTGAAGCGCGATGTCCATGATCTCTTTAGTGATACCTTCAATCTTGATATCCATTTGAAGCGCTGTAATACCGTCACGAGTACCAGCAACTTTAAAGTCCATGTCACCTAAGTGATCTTCATCACCTAAGATGTCAGAAAGAACAACGAAATCGTCGCCTTCTTTAACTAGACCCATTGCAATACCTGCAACTGAAGTTTTAATTGGTACACCCGCATCCATTAATGCTAATGAAGTACCACAAACAGAAGCCATAGAGCTTGAACCGTTTGATTCAGTAATTTCAGATACTACACGAACACTGTATGGGAATTCTTCTGCAGAAGGCATAACAGCGTTAATACCACGCCAAGCTAACTTACCGTGACCAATTTCACGACGCTTAGGTGATCCAACCATGCCTGTTTCACCAACAGAGTATGGAGGGAAGTTATAATGAAGCATGAAGCGGTTAGTACGTTCACCCATGATGCTATCAATCTTTTGTGCATCACGTTCAGTACCTAAAGTACAAGTTACTAGTGCTTGAGTTTCACCACGTGTAAATAATGAACTACCGTGAGTACGTGGAAGTACGCCAGCTAGTACATTCAATGCACGGATCATGTCAGGCTCACGACCATCGATACGTGGCTTACCACTGATGATGCGACCACGAACAACTTTCTTCTCAAGGCTGCCAAGTAAACCATCAACTTCGCGAGCATCAACATCTGGGTTATTAGTCATTAGTGCTTCTTTAGCAGCTGCTTTAACAGCGCCAACTTGAGCATAACGATCTTGCTTAACTTCGATTTGGTAAGCTGCAGTCATGCCTTCTTCAGCTAGCTCTTTAATTTGAGCAACTAAGTCAGCATCTTGAACAGGTGCAGTCCAATCCCAAGCTGGTTTACCCGCTTCAGCTTTAAACTCAGCAATGGCTTGAACAACAACTTGTTGTTGATCGTGACCATAAGTCACAGCGCCTAGCATGATTTCTTCAGCTAAAGATTTAGCTTCTGATTCAACCATAAGAACAGCTGAGTCAGTACCTGCAACAACTAAGTCAAGGTCACTTTCAGCAACTTGATCAACTGTTGGGTTTAATAAGTACTCACCATCAATGTAACCAACGCGTGCTGCGCCGATAGGGCCATTGAAAGGTAAACCTGAGATAGATAGCGCTGCTGATGTACCAATCATAGCAACCATATCAGGCTCAATTTGAGGATCAACAGAAACGACTGTGATGATCACTTGAACTTCGTTTTTAAAACCATTCGGAAATAAAGGACGAATTGGACGGTCGATTAGACGAGCAATAAGCGTTTCGTCTTCATTTGGACGACCTTCACGCTTGAAGAAACCACCAGGGATTTTACCTGCTGCATAGGTTTTTTCTTGGTAGTTTACTGTTAATGGGAAAAAGTCACGGCTAGGATCAGCTACTTTTTTACCAACGACTGTAACTAATACAGTTGTGTCGCCCATGCTCGCTAAAACTGCAGCGTCTGCTTGACGTGCAATAACACCTGTTTCTAAGGTGACGGTATGTTGACCATACTCAAAACTCTTTACTATTGGATTCACTTGACCCATTCCTTAATTATTGACCTTTAAATTACGCGCATAAGTATACTGCAATTTTTTACAATAGTTAAAGCGCATCGCAATATACCGCTAAAAAATAATTAAAATTAATCTTCTATCAGCCGATAAAACAGCTAATCACTCAATGAATAGATAACCTAACAAGATTCCACTGTTTGAAACACCATTTTTGTTTGAACAAAAATAGCCTATTGATATAAGTTGTAACAGCTATAATTAATGACTTTTAATGTTATTTTGTCTACAGTTAGTTGTTGTTGTCCCTAAATAAAAATAACACATTAAATGAGTTCAACATGTTAAATGCACCAGTTACCCATAAAAGCTGTGATTATTTAATAAAAACAAATGGAATCGTTTGAATGACGCAAAGGTTTAAGTCACTGACATGGAAGCAAACAAACTTAGTTGTATTTACTGCTTTGTTTTTTGCGATTGCCATTTTTGTCGTCGAAATTGCATTAGTTGTTGTCACGACTAAGCAGCAACTTACCGCTTCGCAAGAAGAGTTACTCAACTCAGTAGAACAAACTGCCTCTAATGCTGTCTGGGCGTTAGACGATAAACAAACCGAACAAACACTCGAAGGTATTATCAAGATTGATAATATTAGCTCAGCTGTGATTACCCTTGATGACGGCAGTTTATTTGTCACCGCTAGCAATAAGCCTAAGTTGTTTTCAGAAAACTATGACAACTTAAGCCATTTTCTGTTCAATGATTTAAACGAAATATCACGTCCTTTATATAGACCATTCTATTTCGAAGGGAACAAAAAGCAGCAGCTTATTGGTACGTTAACCATCTTTTACGATACACAAGAGATGACTAACAACCTGTTTAATCAACTTCAATTAGGCTTTATTGCTACTCTCGCTCGCGCCTTATTGCTGACGTTGGTACTGACCATTGTATTCCATCGGTTCTTGACTCAACCGATTGCAAGGATCAGTGAAGCCATAGATAAAATTGATCCTGATTTACCTGATGAAAACTTATTACCTATGTCTGCAGCCCATAAAGATGATGAGCTAGGGCTAGTAACATCGAAGTTTAACCAAATTTTATTACAGTTTAGCCAAACACAAAATAAACTTAGAAAGATGGCAACCAGAGACCCGTTAACCAGCTTACCTAACCGTACCTTGTTACTGGAAACTCTCAATGTCACGATTCAGCGTGCTAGAGTTCACAAAAGACATTTCGCATTATTGTTCATTGATTTAGATCGCTTTAAAAACGTCAATGACTCATTAGGTCATGCGATTGGTGATCAGTTTCTTGCCCGCGTTGCCCGCATATTAGAAACTGTTGTCGGCGATAGAGGCAGTGTTGCCAGGTTAGGCGGTGATGAATTTGTCATTGTGGCTGATGATATTGAAACCCCAGATCAAGCTGCTGACTTTGTCGATAAGCTTCTACTACAACTCAATACCCCAGTGCAACTCAATGAACATGCGATACACCCTGCGGCTTCGATTGGTATTTCAATCTATCCTGAAGATGGCCCGGGCGCAGAAGATTTAATTAGACACGCTGATATTGCCATGTATAGCGCTAAAGCGGCTGGTTCAAACCAATGGGCCTTCTTTAAACAACAGATGACAGAAAATGCCGCTGTTAGGTTAAAGACCGAAGCATCACTTCATGACGCGCTAAAACACAATGAATTCTTGCTCTATTTTCAACCTAAATTAGATTTAAGAACCAATCGAGTCATTGGCTGTGAAGCGCTTATCCGCTGGCAAAAAAATGGTGAGCTTATATCACCAATGTCATTCATCCCCATTGCCGAAGAAACTGGGATTATTATCCCAATCGGAAGATGGGTGATTGAGCAAAGCTGTAAAGTTATCCGCGAGTGGGAAAAGAAATACAACTACGCTATCCCAATAGCGGTGAACGTCGCTTCACAACAATTTGCTGATGCCAGCTTGGTTTCTGACATCAAGCAATTAGCTTTACGCTACCAAATACGCCCTGAGCTACTTGAGATAGAGATAACAGAAACATCTTTGATGAATGATGTAGATCAGGCAATTGCTAAGCTTGAGCAGCTAAAGAGCGCAGGATTCGGTATTGCCGTGGATGATTTTGGTACCGGTTATTCATCCTTGTCTTATCTTAGACATTTACCAATCACAACCATGAAAATTGATCGTGGTTTTGTTTCCGACTTACCCCATGATGCAGCAATAGCATCAACCATCTTAATGTTAGGTCAGCAGCTCAATTTAGATATTGTTGCAGAAGGTATTGAAAACGAAGAACAGCTTGAATGGTTACAACAACATAACTGTCAAATCGGCCAAGGATTCTTTTTCAGTAAGCCTTTGCCGCAGGAAGAGTTTGAATCTAAATACCTAACAGAAATGCCGATACAGCAACTCGAGCAAGTTTAAGCACTTTCACGTTAAACATTTCGGTAAATTATACCTAATAAAAAAGGAGGCATAAGCCTCCTTTTTCACGGTTTGAATTTGAGTATGTTAACCATGCCCAAATTAAACGTCGATATTAACGACGTAAACCTAACTTCTGGATAAGAGCAGTATAACGAGCTACGTCTTTACGCTTTAAGTAAGCAGTAAGTTTACGACGTGCGCTAACCATACGTAATAGACCACGACGTGAATGGTGATCATGGATGTGCTCTTTGAAGTGACCTTGTAGATGGTTAATCTGCGCAGTCAATAAAGCTACTTGTACTTCAGTAGAACCAGTGTCGTTTTCGCCACGGCTATATTCAGCTACGATAGCAGCTTTTTGTTCATTACTTAGTGACATATTTATCTCCAGAAAAAATTAAATTAACTCTAGCCAATCACTAACTCAGCCAGAGGGGGCGACATTCTAACTATATTCAGACACTATCGCAATAAAAAACACAGAACAGTTAATAAAAGCTGTTAACTAATCTGCACTATGATCAACAACCAAACGTTTAGGCGCTAATAAACCATCATCATTCATGGTGCCGATGCCGATAAACTGACGGTCTTCACCAGATGTCATCCGCACTAATACATCAGGTTCTAACCCTGATGCTTGTACAGGTTGACCTTGCATAATGTATTGCACACTTTCCTCAGGTAAATTAACCTCAGGGAAGTTCGCAACCGCTGTATCCATTGGCAGTAACAGCTCATCAAGTACGGTAAAAGTAGACTCATCTTCTTTATCCGTTCCTTCAGCAAGCTCTGTTAACTGCTCAATCGTAACCATTTTGGCATAAGGATATTCAGCGACTTGGGTACGTCTTAACATGGTGACATGCGCACCACACCCAAGCATTTCACCTAAATCATCAATGATTGTTCGAATATAAGTGCCTTTAGAGCAATGAATATCAAGGGTTAAATCATCACCTTCAAGGCTCACAAATAACAATTCAAAAACCGTTATAGGTCGAGCTTCACGCGGAACTTCTATCCCTTCACGCGCATATTTATATAAAGGCTGACCTTGATATTTCAAAGCTGAAAACATTGAAGGCACTTGCATGGTATCACCACGAAAATGCTCTAATGATTCATCTAATAGTGCTTGAGTAAACTTAACCGGACGGATCTGAACCACTTCACCATCTGAGTCACTGGTATCAGTTCTTTCACCTAACTTAGCAGTTACCAAGTAACGCTTATCAGCATCGAGAAGATGCTGTGAGAACTTTGTCGCTTCACCTAAGCAAACTGGCAGCATGCCAGTAGCTAAAGGATCAAGCGCACCTGTATGACCCGCTTTATTAGCGTTATAAAGACGTTTGACGCGTTGCAAAGCATGGTTAGAACTGATGCCAGTACCTTTATCTAACAGTACAATGCCATTAATAAAACGACCTTTGCGACGACGAGCCATTAATCTTTATCCTCAGGTTTTTCTTCAGATGCGTCAGCATCGTCAGTTCCAAACTCTTCATGTCTTGCTTTGTCTTGCTTAGCTTTGTCTTGTGTAATCACTTGGCTAACTAAGTTAGACATGCGCATCCCTTCAACAAGCGAGCTGTCATAGACGAAACGAAGCTCAGGCATAACACGCAATTTCATGCGACTAGCAACCAAGGTTCTTACATATGGTGCCGCAGCCGTAAGCGCTTCAATTTTTTGATCGACTAACTCTTGATCTTCTTCGAAAAAAGTAACAAATACTTTCGCAAAGCTTAAATCACGAGAAACATCAACATCGTTAACGGTAACAAAACCGATACGTGGATCTTTCATGTCACGCTGTAAAATCATCGCTAACTCTTGTTGGAGTTGCTGTGCAATACGGCGAGTACGACTAAATTCTTTTGCCATAACATTAATACCTTATAGCTTTGTATAAATAAAAAAGGCGGCTAACGCCGCCCTTTCTGTGTTACAGCGTTCTGGCCACTTCGACCGTCTCGAAGACCTCAATCTGATCGCCAACTTTGACGTCATTGTAGTTCTTCACACCGATACCACATTCCATGCCGTTACGAACATCGCTAACGTCATCTTTAAAGCGACGTAGCGACTCAAGCTCACCTTCGTAGATAACTACGTTTTCACGTAGAACACGGATAGGAGCACTACGTTTGATGGTACCTTCGGTAACCATACAACCCGCAATAGCACCAATCTTAGGCGACTTAAATACATCACGTACTTCAGCAAGACCAATGATTTGTTGCTTGAATTCAGGAGCAAGCATGCCCGTCATTGCCGCTTTAACTTCATCAATCAAGTCGTAAATTACGCTGTAGTAGCGTAAATCAACACTTTCAGCTTCGATGGTCTTACGCGCTTGTGCATCAGCACGAACGTTGAAACCAACCATGATTGCATTTGAAGCAGCTGCTAATGTCGCATCTGTTTCAGTTAATGCACCAACGCCACGAGCAATAATGCTAACTTTAACTTCGTCAGTAGACAGTTTAGTTAATGAATCACAAATTGCTTCAAGTGAACCTTGAACGTCTGCTTTAAGTACAATGTTAAGCTCTTGTACTTCGCCTTCAGTCATGTTGGCAAACATGTTTTCAAGCTTAGATTTCTGCTGACGTGCTAATTTAACATCACGGAATTTACCTTGACGGTAAAGTGCAACTTCACGCGCTTTACGCTCATCACGTACAACAGTCGCTTCATCACCCGCTGATGGCACACCAGAAAGACCTAAAATCTCAACTGGAATTGAAGGACCGGCTTCAGTGATGCTCTTACCATTCTCATCTTTCATTGCACGGATTTTACCGTACTCAAGACCACATAGAACGATATCACCTTGGCGTAAAGTACCTTCTTGAACAAGAACAGTAGCAACTGGGCCACGACCTTTGTCCAATTTAGATTCAATAACAACACCTGCTGCCATACCTTCACGAACAGCTTGAAGCTCTAATACTTCAGCTTGTAAAAGAATGCCTTCAAGTAACTCATCGATACCAGTACCCGCTTTAGCTGAAACGTTAACGAACATATGTTCGCCGCCCCAATCTTCAGACATAACACCGTGTTGAGCTAGTTCACTCTTAACACGTTCTGGATCCGCTTCTGGCTTATCCATTTTGTTAACGGCAATGATTAACGGTACGTTACCGGCTTTAGCATGTTGGATTGCTTCAATCGTTTGTGGCATAGCGCCATCATCCGCAGCAACAACCAATACAACGATATCTGTCGCTTTAGCACCACGAGCACGCATTGACGTAAACGCCGCGTGACCAGGAGTATCTAAGAAGGTGATCATGCCATTGTCGGTTTCAACATGGTATGCACCAATGTGCTGGGTAATACCACCGGCTTCACCGTCAGCAACTTTTGCACGACGAATATAATCAAGTAATGATGTTTTACCGTGGTCAACGTGACCCATGATAGTTACTACAGGAGCACGAGTCTCTAGTACAACATCATCTTCATCACGATCGCCCAGTACTTGATGCTCTAATTCGTTTTCACGAAGTAGTACCACTTTATGGCCCATTTCTTCTGCAATCATTTGCGCAGTTTCTTGGTCCAAGATTTGGTTGATCGTTACCATTGAGCCCATCTTCATCATTTGCTTGATGATTTCAGTGGCTTTAATTGACATACGTGATGCCAATTCTGCAACAGAAACGGTCTCACCGATACGGATCTCGCCTTTTACTACAGCAACAGGCTTGTTGAAACCATGTGCCATTGATTCAGGAGCAGTACTCTTGTTACGCGCATGGTTGCTACGGTTATCACGACCGCCTTTACCACCACGTTTCTTGTTATTGCTCTTGTTACGAGCACGACGTCCACGCTTCTCATCAGCAGCATCTGAAGTATCTTCAGCTGCACGAGCCGCTTTCGAAGTAGTGATATGGTGGTCACTATTTTTCTCAGCTTCGATACGTTGACGTTCTTCTTCAGCCCAACGCTTAGAGTTTTCTTCAGCAAGCTTACGAGCAGTTTCTGCAGCTTGCGCCGCTTCTTCTTTCTGCTTTTTAGTCATTGCTTCTTCTTGCGCGGCTTTAATGCGTTCAGCTTCAGCTTTTACTGCTGCAGACTCTGGGTCTTCAGCTTTAGCTGGTTTAGCTTCAGATTTGGCTTTAGCTTCAGCTTCTTTTTTAGCTTTCGCTTCAGCGTCTGCTTTAGCCTTAGCTTCTGCTTTAGCTTTATCTTCAACAGCTTTCGCTTCTGCAGCAGCTTTTGCTGCAGCTTCAGCTTCTTGTTGTTGCTTAGCTTGTTCTTCAGCTTCTGCAGCTAGCTCACTATCATCACGTTTAACAAAAGTACGTTTTTTACGTACTTCTACTTTAACGTCTTTAGATTGTCCGCCACCTGCATTTACACTTAAAGTAGAAACGGTTTTGCGTTGCAGAGTCATTTTTTGAGGCTCTTTATCGCCGCCGTGCTGCTTCTTTAAATGGTCTAGCAAAGTTTGTTTCTCTGTTTCAGAAACATTGTCAGCTTTACTTTTCTTAATTCCTGCTTCGGCAAACTGTTCAATCAGTCTGTCTACATTCTTGCCCACTTCCGCGGCCAATTTATCTATACTTGTATCTGCCATCAATTAAATCCCCCTGTTGATCGACTTATGCTTCTTCGCCAAACCAACAGATATTACGGGCAGCCATGATGAGCTCACCTGCTTTTTCTTCTGTCAATTCTTCAATATCGATTAAATCGTCAATTCCTTGTTCTGCTAAGTCTTCTAAGGTCGACACACCTTTACTTGCAAGAACATATGCTAAATGCTTTTCTAAACCATCTAACGCTAATAGATCAGCAGCCGGTTCAGCACCATCTAGTGCTTCTTCCGTTGCTAATGCTCGAGTCGAAATAGCTGCTTTTGCACGTTCACGCAATGCAGCAACAATATCTTCATCAAAACCGTTAACTTCTAACAGTTCTGCTTCTGGTACATAGGCAATTTCTTCTAAAGAGGTGAAACCTTCTTCAGCAAGAACAGTTGCAAAATCTTCGTCAACATCTAAAGTTTCAACGAATAAGTTTACAATTTTAGCGCTTTCAGCTTGATGCTTAGCATTAAGCTCTTCCACTGTCATGACGTTAAGTTCCCAACCCGTTAACTGAGTTGCTAAACGAACGTTTTGACCATTACGGCCAATAGCTTGCGCTAAACTGTCAGCTTCAACAGCAATATCCATTGAGTGGTTGTCTTCATCAACAATGATAGAAGCAACGTCAGCAGGAGCCATTGCATTGATAACGTACTGTGCTGGATTATCATCCCACATTACGATATCGACACGCTCACCGCTTAATTCGTTAGATACAGCTTGTACACGTGCGCCACGCATACCAACACAAGCACCAATTGGATCGATACGCTTATCATTAGTTTTCACTGCGATTTTAGCGCGAGCACCTGGGTCACGAGCAGCGCCCATGATTTCAATCATCTCATCTAAAATTTCAGGTACTTCAACTCTGAATAATTCGATGATCATTTCAGGCTTGCTGCGAGTTAAGAATAACTGTGCACCACGTGCTTCTGGACGTACTGCATATAGCAATGCACGAACACGATCACCTGGACGGAAAGATTCGCGGCTGATGATGTCTTCTTTGTAAATAACGCCATCAGCATTATTACCTAAATCAACAACGACACTTTCACGGGTGCTTTTCTTAACAACACCAGTGACAATTTCGCCTTCACGTTCAATAAACTGTTCAACGATTTGTGCACGTTCAGCTTCACGTACTTTTTGTACGATTACTTGCTTAGCTGTTTGCGTTGTAATACGGTCGAAAACAACTGAGTCAATTTCATCTTCGATGAATTCGCCAGGTTGAATTTCTGGTTCTTCGTAACGTGCAGCTTCTAACGTAATTTCGCTGTAAGGGTTTTCTAAAGCTTCACCTTGGTCATCGACAACCATCCAACGACGGAAAGTGTCGTAGTGGCCAGTTTTACGATCGATAGCTACGCGAACTTCAATTTCGCCTTCATACTTTTTCTTAGTTGCTGTGGCTAGAGCAATTTCTAGCGCTTCGAATATTTTTTCGCGTGGGACGGCTTTTTCATTTGATACCGCCTCTGCGACTAGCAGAATCTCTTTATTCATTATGTCTTGCCTCGTTCACCTTGAAACTATCAAAACTTCGCAATAACGTTGCCTTTACGCACATTATCTAAAGCCACAATCAAATCTTCACCATCTACATTAATCGTTAGCATTTGCCCTTCGATTGATGTGATAGCACCTTTTAAATTACGACTACCTGCAACAGGCATCGTTAACTGTACTTTTGCATCTTCGCCGATATACGCGGCGTATTGCGCAGCCGTAAATAGTGGCCTATCTACACCTGGCGATGAAACTTCTAGTGTGTATTCTGTCGAGATTGGGTCTTCAACATCTAGAACAGCACTAACTTGGCGGCTGGCTTCAGCACAATCTTCAATATTGATACCACTTTCACCATCAATAAATACACGTAATATTGAATGACGCCCTGCATGGACAAACTCAATACCCCAAAGTTGAAAACCTAGCGCTTCAACAGGTACTGTCAGCATTTCTGTCAGTTTAGTTTCTAATGTTGCCAAAAATGACCCCCAAAAACGAAAAAAAGGGCAAATAGCCCTCGAAAAGTCCGTAAAATCACGGAGTTACTAAGCTCCATATAACAGAAAACCCCGTAATAACGAGGTCTTAAATATAGAACCTTTTAATTGCCTTTACATTGCACTACTGCAAATAAGTAAAAACAATAAGCTGGTTGCGGGGGCCGGATTTGAACCGACGACCTTCGGGTTATGAGCCCGACGAGCTACCAAACTGCTCCACCCCGCGACAACTTGCGCAATTATATTAACTTACGTCTTTGCTTGCAATATTTAATCAAATTAACTTCAAAATGATTAATAAAATTTAGTGGTGCGGATGGTGGGACTTGAACCCACACGACCTAAGTCACCAACCCCTCAAGCTGGCGCGTCTACCAATTCCGCCACATCCGCTTACTACTAAATTTTTGCAGTCGTTATCATATTTAATTGAGGAAATTAAGATAACTCAATGACTGCGGTCTTACTTTATTTGCTTCTTTTAAGAGGCAAATTAATCAGGGATTTCAGTCTCTGATGTTTCGGCCTGTGTAGGAGCTTGTTCAACTTGCTCTACCGCAGAACCTAAATCGTTCCAAGCATCATCTTTTTTAGAATTGTTTGCGCTTAAGTTACCTAAAGTAAGGCTTAAAGCGAAAAAAGCAATAGCTAAAACAGCTGTGCTTCGGGTCAGGAAATTACCTGCACCGTCTGAACCGAATAGCGTCCCTGATGCACCAGCACCAAAAGAAGACCCCATATCAGCTCCTTTACCTTGTTGAATTAAAATTAGTCCTACAAGACCAATTGCTACAACCAAGTAAACTACAATTAAAACTTCATACATAATATTAAGCGCTCATCGCAATGGAACATAAACTTAAAAACTCGCTAGAATTTAAGCTAGCTCCGCCAATCAATCCACCATCGACATCTGGTTGGGCAAATATATCTGCAGCATTTGATGGAGTCACACTACCACCATATAAAATGCGAATATTTTCTCCAATAAATGGAGACACTTCAGAGAGTCTATTACGAATAAACGCATGAACTTCTTGCGCTTGCTCTGGAGTTGCACTTTTACCAGTACCTACAGCCCATAAAGGCTCGTAAGCGATAATGGCATTATCAAAAGCCATGGTGCCATTCTTTTCGATAACAATGTCTAACTCTTCTGCAATCACTTCAAAAGTTCGTCTTGCTTCACGAGCTGGACCTGATTCTCCAACACAAAGAATCGGCGTTAAACCATGTTTTTGTGCTGCAGCAAATTTCTCTGCAACGATATTACTTGTTTCGCCGTACATACGACGACGCTCGGAATGGCCGATAATCACATATCGACATCCTGAATCTTTTAGCATTTTACCGGAAATTTCACCAGTATAGGCACCGAAGTCGTGTTGACTCAGGTTCTGTGCGCCCATTCTTACAAGCGCACCATCTAAGGTTTGCTTATTTGCTTCAAGCAGTTGTCTAACACTTTCAAGATAAATTGAAGGTGGACATAAAACTACTTCTGCAGAATCATTTTGGAGCTTAGTAGCAAACTTGGTGAATAATTCTTGCGCTAAAGGCGCACTACCATTCATTTTCCAGTTGCCAGCTACCATAGGACGTCTAAGTGCCATTACTGTCTCCTTTGAAAGCGGCGTGAATAATAACGAACCGCCAAACAAGTTACAATAGCTAAGTCAGGAATATTTGTCATAACATGACAGAATGTTGCTTTTTTACGCGCTGACTTTAGATATTAATAAATAACCAAATAATAAATAAAAACTGCTGTCGATTGTATATTCAACTTTGCTGCAAGCCTACCTTTTTAACTACATCTGCAATTTGATTTGCATAGGATGTGACAAGGTCAATATCTTGGCCTTCAACCATGACCCGAATGAGTGGTTCAGTTCCTGATTTTCTTAATAAAACTCGGCCAGTTTTACCGAGCTTAGTTTCGACATCATGTTTTATTGATAACACAATTTCTGATTGAAGTGGATTTGAATCACCTTCAAAACGGACATTGACTAATACTTGCGGTAACATTTTTAATGGCGAAACTAATTCAGCGATAGAAGCTTGTTGATTTTGCATCGCAGCCAGCATCAAAATGCCTGCCACAATCCCATCACCTGTTGTGCCGTGATCAAGGTTTAATATATGACCTGAATTTTCTCCGCCTATGCGCCAATCATATTGTCGCATTAACTCCATCACGTATCGGTCACCAACGTTAGAACGAACAAAAGGCACATTAAGTTCTGCCAAAGCTAATTCTAAGCCAAGATTTGACATCAAAGTGCCAACTACACCGCCTTTGAGTTCATTGTTTTTTATGGCATCACATGCAAGTACATAGAGAATTTGATCTCCATCAATCACATTGCCTAAATGATCAACCATCATGATCCTGTCGCCATCACCATCTAATGCAATGCCCACATCAGCCTGATGCTTTAGCACTTCATCGCAAATAGCTTGCATTGAAGTCGCGCCAACATTGTCATTAATGTTCAAGCCATTAGGTTGAACACCTATGCATATTACTTCAGCACCGAGTTCTTGAAAGACACTCGGCGCAATATGATAGGTCGCGCCATGAGCACAATCGACCACCAACTTAAGGCCATTAAGGGTTAATTCAGCAGGGAAGTGCCCCTTACAGTATTCAATGTAACGTCCAGCAGCGTCATCTATTCGAGCAGCTTTACCTAATAGGTGGGATTCAACACAAACTAGCGGCTTAGTGAGTTCTTTTTCGATTTCAAGTTCGAGTTCATCATCAAGTTTACTGCCATTAGCAGAAAAGAATTTAATACCATTATCAAAATATGGGTTATGAGAAGCACTAATGACTATGCCTGCTTCAGCTCTAAAAGTGCGAGTCAAGTAAGCGATAGCCGGTGTCGGCATTGGGCCAACCAATAGCACATTAAGTCCTGCCGCAGACAATCCCGCTTCTAGTGCCGATTCAAATAAGTAACCAGAAATGCGAGTATCTTTACCAATAATGACTTTCTGGGTACCACTGCGTGAAAGCACCCTGCCCGCAGCCCAACCTAGTTTTAAAGCAAGCTCTGGCGTCATCACTCCAGCGCCTACTTCCCCCCGAATACCATCGGTGCCAAACAGGTTTCTTTGTTGCTGTCCTTTATCTCGCTGCTCTTTATCTTGCTGCTCTTTATTTTGTTGGTTATGGTCCTGCATTAGTACCTCACATTAAGTGAATCAACACTAATTTAACCTATTTAAATCGACAACGCTTAAACCGAAACTTTACTGATGTAAACTGGCCATGGTCGCTGACATAACCTTAAGTACGTCAACGGTTTCTTTTACGTCATGTACACGTAAGATCTGTGCACCTTGCTGCGCTGCAATCATTGCCCCAGCCAAACTCCCAGCTAAACGTTCATTAGTATCGCGTTGCAGTAAATCGCCAATCATGCTTTTTCTTGATAAACCAATTAATACTGGCAAATGTAAACTGTGAAGCTCAGGCAGTTTCGCTAGCAGCTGATAATTGTGTTCAAGTGTTTTACCAAAACCAAAGCCAGGATCTAAAATAATATTTTCTCTCGGCATACCTGCGGCAAGGCAATAATCCACTCGTAAGGATAAAAACTCTGTGACTTGTTGCATCACGTCCTCATATTGAGGCGCATCTTGCATGTTTTGTGGTTGGCCTTGCATATGCATTAAACACACTGGGACATCTAAACTTGTTGCCATGGCGACTGCACCTGGCTCTTGTAATGCACGTACATCATTAATTAAGTGTGCACCCGCAGCAACTGCTTTTTCCATCACTTCAGGTTTACTGGTATCGATTGAAATCCAAACATCATGCTGTTTAGCCGTGTATTCAATCACAGGGATAACGCGAGATAACTCTTCCTCAACAGATACAGCTTCTGCACCCGGTCTTGTTGACTCACCACCGATATCAACAATCAATGCGCCTTCTGAAACCACTTTATCAATCTGAGCGCAAGCTTGCTCTACGGTGGCGTGCTGGCCCCCATCAGAGAAAGAATCAGGAGTCACATTGATAATGGCCATAACCACTGGGCTAGTTAGCGATAAGGTTTTATCACCAGATTTAATTTCAAACACACAACCTCACTCAAATATTTTCAATACTGACTCTTCATAGAGCGCTATCTCAAATAATACGGCTCTACAAAAATTACACACTAATAAGTCTCTTTATAAAAATATGACTTATATATGACACTAGTTCAACAAATATAAAAAAACCCCTTTCGGGGCTTTTTAAAACTTCAAATCAGCAACTTACTTTGCAGGCGATTCGTCAGTTTTCGGTTCCGTATCTGGCTTTTCAACAGATGGCTCTTCAGTCGTTTCTTCAGTCGAAGTCGCTTCAGGCGTTACCGGAGTGCCTTTGTCTTGATCGTCCATAGAGTCATCAGCTTGCCAATCAGCAGGTTGACGCACTTCACGGCGATTCATTAGATCATCAATTTGCTCTGAATCAATGGTCTCATACTTCATCAATGCATCTTTCATTGAATGAAGAATATCCATGTTATCAGTCAAATATTGATTTGCACGTTCATAGTTACTGTCGATTAACTGTTTAACTTCTTGATCGATTAGACCAGCAGTTTCATCAGACATATTCTTAGATTTCGCCATGCTACGACCTAAGAATACTTCGCCTTCATCTTCAGCATATAAAACAGGACCTAATTTCTCAGAGAAGCCCCACTGAGTTACCATGTTACGCGCAATTGACGTCGCATACTTAATATCTTGCGATGCACCAGTAGAGACTTTCTCGCCGCCGTAAATTAACTCTTCAGCTAAACGTCCGCCATAGGCTACTGAAATTTGGCTTTCAAGTTTACGTCGGCTTTGGCTAATTGCATCTGCTTCAGGTAAGAAGAATGTCACACCTAAGGCGCGGCCACGTGGAATGATTGTCACTTTATGCACAGGGTCGTGCTCTGGCACTAAACAACCCACAATCGCATGACCTGCTTCATGGTAAGCAGTCATTTCTTTTTCTTCTTCAGACATCACCATAGTGCGGCGCTCTGCACCCATCATGATTTTGTCTTTAGCACTTTCAAACTCTTCCATACCGACTACGCGACGGTTACCACGAGCAGCAAACAAAGCAGCTTCGTTAACTAAGTTAGCTAAGTCAGCACCAGAGAAACCTGGCGTGCCACGTGCAATAACGCTAGCTTTAACGCCATCACCTAATGGTACTTTGCGCATGTGAACTTTAAGGATTTGCTCACGACCACGAACGTCTGGTAAGCCTACGACTACTTGACGGTCAAAACGACCTGGACGAAGTAATGCAGCATCTAACACGTCTGGTCTGTTTGTCGCAGCAATGACAATAACGCCTTCATTACCTTCAAAACCGTCCATTTCAACCAACATTTGGTTCAATGTTTGCTCACGTTCATCGTGACCACCACCAACACCAGCGCCACGTTGGCGACCTACAGCATCGATTTCATCAATGAAGATGATACAAGGTGCAGACTTTTTAGCTTGTTCAAACATGTCACGTACACGAGATGCTCCGACACCAACAAACATTTCAACAAAGTCAGAACCAGAAATAGTAAAGAACGGTACTTTTGCTTCACCCGCGATTGCTTTTGCAATCAGAGTTTTACCAGTACCTGGTGGACCCACGAGCAGCACACCAGTAGGAATACGGCCACCCAGTTTTTGGAATCGAGTTGGTTCTTTTAAGTAATCAACTAATTCTTTAACATCTTCTTTCGCTTCGTCACAACCAGCAACATCAGCAAAGGTTGTTTTAATTTGGTCTTCGCTCATCAATTTGGCTTTACTCTTACCAAATGACATTGCGCCTTTACCGCCACCACCTTGCATTTGACGCATGAAGAAAATCCATACACCAATCAGCAGTAACATTGGGAACCAAGAGATAAATATCTGGGTTAAGAAGCTAGACTCTTCAGCTTCCTGCCCTTTCATTGAAATCCCTTTACGATCAAGATCATTAATTAAATCTTGGTCATACATTGGCATAATAGTGGTGAACTTCTCTCCAGAACGTTTGATTCCTTCAATAGTTCGCTGGTCACTTTTGATTTCAACCGAATTGATATTGCCATTTCTGACGCTATCTAAGAATACGGAATAGTCCATCTTCGACGATGACGAAGAAGAGGGGGAGTAACCCTGAAAAACTGACATCAGCACAACGGCGATGACAACCCAGAGAATTAAATTTTTTGCCATGTCACTCAAATTTCTAGACCTCTTGAAGACCCACGATAATTAATCGTTAGACTACTATAACTTGTAACCAGTCGCCACTATATACACTTCACGTGAACGTGGTCGCGATGAATCTGGTTTTCGTGTTTTAACTGTAGTGAAAGCTTGTCGAACTGCTTTCATATATTCGTCAAAGCCCTCCCCCTGAAAGACTTTAACCGCAAAGCTACCATTAGGTGCCAAAACTTGATGACACATATCTAGTGCTAACTCTACAAGATACATCGCCCTTGGTTGATCCACACCATCTGAACCACTCATATTAGGCGCCATATCAGAAAGTACAACATCCACTTTATCCTCACCTACACGGTCAAGTAAAGCATCTAGCACTTTCTCTTCACGGAAATCACCTTGTAAAAAGTCAACTCCCACGATCGGATCCATTGGTAAAATATCACAAGCTACCAATTTGCCTTTTTCACCCACTAACTTAACAGCGATTTGTGACCAGCCACCCGGCGCGGCACCTAAATCAACCACTGTCATGCCTTGTTTAATCAGTTTATCTTTCTGTTGGATTTCTTCCAACTTAAATGCAGCACGAGAGCGTAAACCTCGCTTTTGAGACAATTTCACATAGTGATCGTCAAAATGCTCTTGCATCCATCGGCTTGAACTTGCCGAACGTTTTTTCGTTGCCATTTAAATTCCGTAACGATTTGGAGTTACATAAAGCTTATATAAGGGTAGAATAGCCGTTTTTCAACAGTAACATTCAAAAAGTTGGTACAAATGAACTTAACAACCAAACAAAAACAGCATTTAAAAGGCCTGGCGCATAACTTAAAGCCAGTAGTGCTGCTTGGTGCTAATGGTTTGACCGAAGGTGTGCTGGCTGAAATTGATAG
Source organism: Shewanella sp. 10N.286.51.B7 (assembly GCF_002873615.1). Classification (NCBI taxonomy): domain Bacteria; kingdom Pseudomonadati; phylum Pseudomonadota; class Gammaproteobacteria; order Alteromonadales; family Shewanellaceae; genus Shewanella; species Shewanella sp. 10N.286.51.B7. Next base: position 19,201 of record NZ_MCUF01000021.1, on the reverse strand, counting down.
TGCACTCACTCATCATGAACTAATAAAAGTGAAAGTAGGCTCTTCTGATAGAGAGCTTAAAAATGCTGTCGTTGACGCGATTATTCGCGAAACTCAATCAACCAAAATACAGCTTATCGGACACACCTTAGTTATTTTCCGTCAGTCTGCTGAAATGAAAGTTGCCATTCCAAAAGCAAAATAATTTCGTCAAACAACTTAAGGTCTAGGGTTCATCTTGCAGTCAATACGATTCAAATGTTCATTCTGACCTAAAAAAACCACTGTTTAGCAGTGGTTTTTTTATAACTATAAAATATCAATCTTAAGTCGTAATTAATATTGATATTAAATGCAGTTAGATATATTCAACCGCAGTAATTTCATACTCAGCTGTGCCGCCTGGCGTAGTGATAGCCACTTCGTCATCAACACTTTTGCCAATCAGACCGCGAGCAATAGGAGAATTAACTGAAATTAAATTCTCTTTGATGTTAGCTTCATCGTCACCAACAATGCGATAAGTCGATTCAGCATCAGTATCAACATTTAAAATTGTCACTGTAGTACCAAAAATCACACGGCCAGAATTTGGCATTGAAGTCACATCGATGATTTGAGCGTTCGATAACTTGCCTTCAATATCGCGAATACGAGCTTCACAAATACCTTGTTCTTCACGTGCTGCATGATACTCAGCATTTTCTTTTAAATCGCCTAATTCACGCGCTTCAGCAATTGCAGAAGTAATTGACGGGCGACGCTCAAATTTTAATTCATCTAATTCTTTACGAAGCTGCTCAGCTCCAATAATCGTCATAGGGACGGTATTCATAATGTCTTATGTCTCCTTTAAAAACAAAAGCACCCCGTGCCAACCTAAGTCAGCACAGTTAAATCTCGATTAATTCGCATAGCGCACGATCTTTACAACATAAATGTTTTAATGATGTGGTTTCTTGCGTTGAGGATGCATCTAATGATGATGGTCTAAGCTTACATAAGCTTGAGTTTAGTTACTAGTGACTGTCAAAAAATAGTAATAAAAAAGGCTGCACGAATGCAGCCTTTTTAATCAAATCAGCAATAAATTAATCAAAATTAATTTTTAGCGATTCTTTCATGTAGTTCTTGTACAGAATTCACGTTATTTCTGTCATCAGCCGAATGCGCCATACAAGTAGCAAAGGCAGCATTTAGCGTCGTTGTGTAGTTCACTTTGTAACGTAGTGCACCACGACGAATTTGACGAGAATCTTCAATCGCTTGACGCCCTTCTGTCGTATTGATGATGTAAGTGTATTCACCATTCTTAATACGGTCGAGAATATGTGGACGGCCTTCGTGTACCTTATTAACGAGACGAGGATTAATACCCGCTTCGCCTAGAATAACTGCAGTACCGTGAGTTGCGTCAATTTGATAACCCAACTCAATTAGCTCAGCAGCAAGTTCAGCGACGCGTGCTTTATCACTGTTACGCACAGAAATTAATGCACGGCCTGACTTAGGCACTTCAGCTGTAGCACCAAGCTGCGCTTTAGCATAGGCTTCAGCGAATGTGTCACCCACACCCATTACTTCACCCGTTGAGCGCATTTCTGGGCCAAGCATTGGGTCAACACCAGGGAACTTGTTAAATGGCAAGACCACTTCTTTCACTGAGAAATATGGTGGGATCACTTCTTTAGTAAAGTTTTGCGACGTTAAGCTTTGACCCGCCATAACACGAGCAGCAATCATCGCTAGTGGAATACCAGTTGCTTTAGACACGAATGGCACTGTACGTGCAGCACGCGGGTTAACTTCAATCATATAGATTTCGTCATCTTTAACCGCAAACTGAACATTCATCAAACCAATTACGCGTAATTCCATTGCCAATTTAGCAACTTGCTCACGCATACGGTTTTGCACATCTTCACTTAAGCTGTACGGCGGCAGTGAACAACCAGAGTCACCAGAGTGAACACCGGCTTGTTCAATGTGTTCCATGATAGAACCAACAACCACGATTTCACCATCACAAACAGCATCAATATCAATTTCAATCGCGTTATCTAAGAAGCGATCAAGCAATACTGGAGAAGAGTTCGACACGCTAACAGCTTCATTAAAGTAGCGACGTAAATCTTGCTCGTCATAAACGATTTCCATCGCGCGACCACCCAATACATAAGATGGGCGAACCACTAATGGGTAACCGATACGTGCAGCTGACAGTACCGCACCTTCAACCGTTGTTACAGTATCATTTTCAGGTTGCTTCATTTCAAGACGCTGAATCGCTTGTTGGAAACGTTCGCGGTCTTCTGCACGGTCAATAGCATCTGGGCTTGTACCAATAATTGGCACGCCTGCTGCTTCTAAAGCGCGAGCAAGTTTAAGTGGTGTTTGGCCACCGTATTGAACAATCACGCCTTTTGGCTTTTCAATACGCACAATTTCAAGTACATCTTCAAACGTAACCGGTTCAAAGTACAAGCGGTCAGATGTATCGTAATCAGTTGATACTGTTTCTGGGTTACAGTTAACCATAATGGTTTCGTAACCGTCTTCACGTAATGCTAATGCAGCGTGAACACAACAGTAATCAAACTCAATACCTTGACCAATTCGGTTAGGGCCGCCGCCAAGAATCATGATTTTGTCGCGCGTTGAAGGCAGAGCTTCACATTCTTCTTCGTACGTTGAATACATGTAAGCGGTATCTGTAGCAAATTCAGCAGCACAAGTATCAACACGCTTATAAACAGGATGCATACCGTAGCTATCACGAATTTTACGCACTTCAGTTTCACTCACACCCAAGATTTCAGCTAAACGTGAATCGGCAAAACCTTTGCGTTTGAGCTTAAGTAAGAATTCTTGGTTAAGACCAGACATGCCCACTTCTGAAACTTTTGCTTCTTGAGCAATTAAATCTTCAATTTGAACTAAGAACCAATGGTCAACATTAGTCAGTCTGAAGATTTCATCACGGCTTAGCCCAGCGCGGAATGCATCGGCAATGTACCAAATACGGTCACAACCAGGCTCTTTCAATTCGTGACGAATTTGCTGCATGCTTTCTGGCAATGAAATATCAACAACAGAATCAAAACCGTTACGACCGACTTCTAAGCCACGCAGTGCTTTCTGTAATGACTCTTGGAAAGTACGGCCAATCGCCATTACTTCACCAACTGATTTCATTTGCGTAGTTAAACGGTCATTAGCGCCAGCAAATTTCTCGAAGTTAAAACGAGGAACTTTAGTCACAACGTAGTCAATTGCAGGTTCGAATGATGCTGGAGTGCGACCGCCAGTAATATCATTCATTAATTCATCAAGTGTAAAGCCTACAGCGAGCTTCGCAGCGATTTTAGCAATCGGGAAACCGGTTGCTTTAGAGGCTAATGCAGATGAGCGAGAAACACGCGGGTTCATCTCAATGATGACCATACGTCCTGTATTTGGACAAATACCAAACTGAACGTTTGAACCGCCGGTCTCAACACCAATTTCACGTAATACTGCTAAAGAAGCATTACGCATTAATTGGTATTCTTTATCCGTCAATGTCTGCGCAGGTGCAACTGTGATTGAATCACCAGTGTGAACGCCCATCGCATCGAAGTTTTCGATAGCACAAACGATAATACAGTTATCGTTGCGGTCACGAACCACTTCCATTTCGTACTCTTTCCAACCAATTAGCGATTCATCAATCAATAATTCGCTAGTTGGAGAAAGCTCAAGACCTTGAGAACAAATATCCTCAAACTCTTCTTTGTTGTATGCGATACCACCGCCACTGCCACCCATGGTGAAAGATGGACGGATAATACAAGGGAAGCCAACTTGGTCTAATACGCCGTGTGCTTCTTCCATTGTATGAGCAATACCAGCACGAGGACATTCAAGACCAATGGCTTTCATTGCAGTATCAAAACGACTACGGTCTTCAGCTTTATCAATTGCGTCAGCTGTCGCACCAATCATTTCAACGTTAAATTCTTTTAGTACGCCTTCAGCTTCTAGCTGAAGCGCACAGTTAAGTGCAGTCTGACCACCCATGGTAGGCAAAATCGCATCAGGTTTTTCTTTAGCGATAATATTGCGAACCACTTCCCAATGAATCGGTTCGATATAAGTTGCATCGGCCATTTCAGGATCGGTCATGATCGTGGCAGGGTTAGAGTTAACTAAGATAACTCGATAACCTTCTTCACGAAGCGCTTTACACGCTTGAGCACCCGAATAGTCAAATTCACACGCTTGACCAATGACAATTGGTCCAGCGCCTAGGATTAGAATACTTTTAATATCAGTACGTTTTGGCATTGCTTCTATCTTCTCCGAGTGACCTAACTATTTAGCGTTTGAACGAGATTGCTCAATCAATTCAATGAAATGATCAAACAGCGGTGACGCATCGGTCGGTCCAGGGCTCGCTTCAGGATGGCCTTGGAAACTAAACGCAGGTTTATCAGTAAGGTGAATACCTTGAAGTGAACCATCAAATAATGACTTGTGGGTCACTTTGATGTTCGCAGGTAGTGTAGCTTCATCAGCAGCAAAACCGTGGTTTTGGCTGGTGATCATCACATTACCTTTCTCAATATCGCTCACAGGGTGGTTAGCACCATGATGACCAAACTTCATTTTCAAGGTTTTAGCCCCTGATGCTAATGCAAGCAACTGGTGACCAAGACAAATACCAAATACTGGAATATCAGTTTTTAGTATTTCTTGAATGGCAGTGATAGCGTAATCACAAGGCTCTGGATCGCCAGGACCGTTTGATAGGAAAATCCCATCAGGATTCATCGCTAATACTTCTGCCGCTGATGTTTGGGCTGGTACTACTGTCACATCACAACCACGGTCAACTAACATACGTAAGATGTTACGTTTGATGCCGTAATCGAAAGCGACAACTTTATATTTAAGTTCTGATTCTGGAGTCTCATCAGGTAAACCACCGACTAAACGCCAGCTTGCTTTACGCCATTGATAAGTAGACTCGGTAGTGACTTCTTTTGCTAAGTCCATACCTTTTAAACCAGGGAATGCCTTCGCTGCAGCTAATGCTTTAGCTTCATCGATATCGCCGACCATAATACAGCCGGCTTGCGAACCTTTTTCACGTAAAATACGGGTCAATTTACGTGTATCAATATCCGCGATACCCACAACATTATTCGATTTTAAATAATCGCTTAATGACTGTTGGTTACGAAAGTTGCTGGCTAATAGAGGTAGATCTCTAATGATAAGACCACAAGCATGAACTGAATCAGATTCTGTATCTTCATCATTCGTACCGGTATTACCAATATGAGGGTAAGTTAAAGTTACGATCTGGCGAGAATATGACGGATCCGTTAAAATCTCTTGATAGCCTGTCATTGAAGTATTAAAAACTACTTCACCAACAGTGAGTCCATCGGCACCAATTGCTGTGCCAGAGAATACGGTTCCATCTTCGAGTACGAGTAAGGCAGACTGTGTCAACGCGACCTCCAAAAAAAAGAGCCAAGCCACTGAAATTATTTGTATTTAATTTTTACAAATCTACCAATTTACGAAATTTTGGCAAATTCCAGCGATTTTATATGAATTAAGTTAAAGCGTCTATGCTTAGTTATTTTATTTTGGGAAAATTTATTTCCAAAAAAAAACCACCGAAGGTGGTTTTTTTAAATATTAATTGAGTCCTAACACTTGCTGCATGTCGTATAAGCCTGAATCCTGATCGGATAACCAATAGGCTGCACGCATGGCACCATTAGCAAATGTCATTCGACTGGTCGCTTTATGAGTTATTTCAACTCGCTCACCGATATCGGCAAACATCACCGTATGGTCGCCAACAATATCACCAGCACGAATAGTAGAAAAACCTATGGTATTTCTATCACGCTCGCCAGTCATACCTTCACGACCATAAACTGCGCACTCTTCAAGATCTCGGCCAAGGGTATCAGCAATCACTTCACCCATTTTTAACGCCGTACCAGAGGGTGCATCCTTTTTAAAACGATGATGCCCTTCAGTGATCTCAATATCAGTGTAATCGCCCATGACTTTCGCGGTTAGCTCTAATAGTTTCAGCGTTAAGTTAACGCCTACAGACATATTAGGAGCAAACACAACAGGTGTTTGCTCAGCAAACGCATTAATCATCTCTTTTTGAGCATGATTAAAACCTGTCGTACCAATCACAATCGCCTTATTATTTTTTGAACACCAATCAAGATGCACAAGCGACGATTCTGGAGAGGTAAAATCAATTAATACATCAAAATGTTCTGATGCTATGTCTAATGAATCTGTAATCGCAACATTCATAGTACCCACGCCAGCCAACTCACCAGCATCAACACCAATCAGTGTAGAACCTGTGCGTTCAACTGCGGCACCTAAATATATCATGTCATGTTGCTTAGCAGCTTCAATCAATGTGCGACCCATACGGCCACTGGCACCAACAACAGCGACTCTTACTTTTGCAGTCATGTCTTTCTCCCAGTGATACAAAAACGCCTAAGTTAAACTTAGGCGTTAATCATTAAACGATTTCTAACAATTCAACTTCAAATACCAACGCCGAGAATGGCGGGATTGAAGCACCAGCACCACGTTCGCCGTAAGCTAAGTGTTGTGGCACGAATAATTTAAGCTTGGTACCAACTGGCATTAGTTGTAATGCTTCAGTCCAACCAGCGATAACACCAGAAACTGGGAATTCAGCTGGCTCGCCACGAGCAACAGAACTATCGAATACTTCACCGTTGATGAAAGTACCGTGGTAATGAGCACGAATTGTTGAATCAAGAGTTGGTTTCTCACCTTCACCTTGAGCGATAACTTCGTACTGAAGACCTGACTCAGTCACAGTAATACCGTCACGTTTAGCATTTTCAGCAAGGAAGTTTTCGCCTTCAGCTGAAGCAGCTGCAGCAGCTTCTTCTTGAGCAGCTTGTAAACGACGGCTGATTTCAGTGAAAGCCACTTGTAAGTCTTCCATTGCAACAGCGCTTTCTTTACCTGCAAACGCATCCGCTAGACCAGCTTGTACTGCAGGGATATCGATACCTTCGAAAGAGTTAGCAGCTAGTTGCTCACCCATTTGACGACCTACACCGTAACTTGCTTGCTGTTCCATTGTGTTGAACTCTGACATAACGTATTTACTCTCAATTCATCAGTTAAAATTTGCGGGGCAGTTTAGCACACTTTATAACGCTATGGGCGCTAATCTGCGATGATAATGACTATTTTTCATTAGCCTTTTTTACATTGTGTTGGGGACTGTTTTTTTGCCGCTTGATATAAAGGGGTCACCTTAGTTTGTAGCGCTTGTAAATCAGATATACGGCTTGAGTGAGATGGATGAGTAGAGAACAATTCCGGCCCTTGCTCACCGCCAGCTTTCGCCATGTTTTGCCATAAAATAACACTCTTGGCTGGATTGAAACCTGCCTTGGCCATTAACTCTAAACCGAGTTCATCCGCTTCACTTTCTTGATCTCGACCAAAAGGTAATAAAATCCCTACCTGCGCGCCAAGTCCTAAGCCTGCCATATACATGTCTTTATTTGAAACACCACCAGCGCCTAGCGCTACATCCGCTAATTGCATGCCAGTATTGGTCATTTGAGCACGAGACACTTGCTCATTACCGTGTCTTGCCAATACATGTGCCACTTCATGCCCAATAACCGTTGCTAGCTGGTCTTCATCGCTTGCAACAGTTAACAGGCCTGTGTAAACCCCGATATGACCGCCAGGCAACGCAAAAGCATTGACTTGTTCAGAGTCAAATACCACGACCTCCCATTGCAAGGATTGATCAGGAAGCTCTGCGGTTATCCTGTCAGCAATGCAACTTACGTAAGCGATTTTCTGTTTATCTGTACTGACCTTTTGCTCTTTTTTCATCGCAGCAAACGATTGCCCGCCCATTTCTGTCATTTGTGTTTTATCAAATAACAGTACCTGACTTCGCCCCGTGGGTGACTTTGTCGTTGCACAACCTGCTAATAACACTGGAAGCAGTAATGTCAGAACTAGTTTTTTCATATTACATCCCTTTAAATATCTTGTTTACGCGTTAAGCCTATCTAATTGCAATTATTTTAAACTATTCCACCCGTTGATTGCACCTTTAGCCATACCACCTTTAGCCAGTTGCAGTTACAGCTACAGTCCATTGCAATATTACAGTCCACTTTCAAATTCAGTATCAGCGTACCTGCTTCTTACTAAATTGACTGGCACTGCGTTTTTTAGCCGTCCGTCGATTAGCCTGTTTATCTTTAGGCGGCCTTTTACTATTAGGATCGATGGGTTTATCCGTTACAGGAAAGCCTTCGAGTTCACTTACCGGCACGGATAACTTGCTTAATTCGCGAATAGCATTAAGCCTTGGCATTTCAGCATGAGATATCAAAGATATTGCACAACCGCTTAACCCTGCTCGTGCAGTACGACCTATTCGATGAATGTACACAGCTGCTTGCTCAGGTAATTCAAAATTAATCACCACAGGCAATGCGTCAATGTGGATCCCACGAGCCATGACATCGGTTGCCACTAATACCGTTAACTGCTTTGCCTTAAATTGGTTCAAAGTATCTGTACGTAATGCTTGGTCTTTATCGCCATGTAAGGAAGCCGCTGTCAGTTTTGCTTTATGTATCTTCTTACATAAAGCATCAGCGTCACCTTTAGCATTCACAAACACCAACACTTGAGACCAGTTATTACGTTTAATCAGATCAATGACTGCTTTTGCCTTACTGCCCTTATTGATGTGATAAATGGTTTGAGTAATATCTTCAACCGCTGTATTAACCACATTAGCTTCCAGCCTAATAGCATCTCTAGCTAATATCTGCTGAGTAAATTGCAGCAAAGGTTCTGGCATGGTGGCTGAAAACAACAAGGTTTGTCTTGTGGGCATAAGTGCAATAAGTGACTTAATATCGGCGATAAAGCCCATATCTAATAAACGGTCAGCTTCATCTAGCACTAGGTGTTCTAGTGCTGCAAAGTCCACAGCACCTTGATTAACTAACGCCAGTAGTCTTCCTGGCGTCGCAACAATCAGATTTGCAGGCGTTGATAAGCGTTCAATTTGTAGTTCTGTATCTTCGCCACCACATACCACCTCTACTCGAAGATCTAAGTCTGCACCTACTCTAGATAAATCCCCAGCCACCTGCGTGGCCAACTCTCGGGTTGGCACAATAACTAAAGCCAATAGTTTCTGGCTCAGTTTCTGAATTGGCTTTTGACTCATACTATGCAAAATAGGTAAACCAAAAGCGTAGGTTTTGCCACTACCAGTTTGCGCTAATGCCATTACATCCTGCCCTTGGATGATTTTAGGTATTGTCTGCTTTTGAATCTCACTGGGTTTCAACACTGAAGCAGGTAAAGCATCGACGAGTTTAGGGTTAAGTGAAAATGATGAAAACGACATATGATTACGCCTAATTAAACATGTGAACTCATTGAATCACGCTTTTAATAAGTGCTCAATAAGGTGATTTTATTGCAATAAAAAAGGCTGTTTACCATAGGTAATCAGCCTTTCAAAATATCAGCGTAATGTGTTTACAACGATTAACTGTTTAAATCGTGAAAAAACTTTTTAACGCCATCAAAGAAACCTTCAGCTTTAGGGCTATGTTTCTTAGATTCGCCTGTCAACGTTGCTTCGAATTCACGCAGTAATTCTTTTTGCTTTTCATTAAGGTTAACTGGTGTTTCCATCACAACCTTACAAAGCAAATCACCGACTGCATGACTGCGAACTGATTTAACACCTTTACCGCGTAAACGGAACATACGGCCAGTTTGGCTTTCTGCTGGGATCTTTAAGTTCACTTTGCCATCAAGTGTTGGCACTTCAATTTCGCCGCCTAAGGCTGCTTTACTGAATGAGATTGGCACTTCACAATATAAGTTGTTGCCATCGCGAACGAAGATATTATGTTCGCGTACCGTCACTTGTACGTATAAATCGCCTGGAGGTGCGCCAAATTCGCCCGCTTCACCTTCACCAGATAAGCGAATACGGTCACCCGTATCAACACCAGCAGGAATTTTAACTGATAATGTTTTGCTCTTCTCAACGCGACCTTCACCATGACATTTCTTACATGGGTCTTTAATGATCTTACCGCGACCATGACAAGTCGGACACGCTTGTTGAACAGCGAAAAACCCTTGGCGCATTTGTACTTGGCCTTGGCCATGACATGTGCCACAAGTCGTTGCAGAGGTGCCTTTTTTAGCGCCGCTGCCATCACAGGTATCACATGATGCGAGTGTAGGGATACGTAACTCTTTTGATAAGCCACGTACCGCTTCTTCAAGCGACAGCTCAAGGTTGTAACGTAAGTCACTGCCTCTTGCTGCTTGACGTTGACCACCGCCACGACGACCGCCACCAAAAATATCACCGAACACATCACCGAAGATATCACCGAAATCGCCAGCGCCACCATGACCACCGCCACCGCGGTTAGGGTCAACACCAGCATGACCAAATTGGTCATAAGCGGCTTTTTTATTGGCATCGGTTAGAATTTCGTAAGCTTCTTTAACTTCTTTAAAGCTTGCTTCAGCTTCTTCATCACCTGGATTACGATCCGGGTGAAACTTCATCGCCAAACGTTTATAGGCTTTTTTGACTTCTCGTTCACTAGCATCGCGACCGATACCTAGAACTTCGTAATAATCTCGCTTTGACATAATCTCAGTTTTCTCAAGCAGGTATTGTACGAACGGGCGTTAGAGATTTCTCTCAACGCCCGCCTGAAAGTTAACTAACTAATTAGTTTACTTTTTGTCGTCTTTTACTTCTTCAAACTCAGCATCAACAACGTCATCTTCAGGCTTAGCTTCTTGTGCATCTTGTGCAGGAGCTTCACCTTGTTGCGCTTGTGCATTCGCTTGAGCAATTTCCATTAACTTAGCTGACGCTTCCATTAATGCTTGAGTTGCTTTATCAATCGCTTCTTTGTCGTTACCTTGAGTTGCGGCATCAACTTCAGCCATTGCAGCTTCAATTTTCTCTTTTTCTTCAGCTGGTAGTGCTTCGCCAGCTTCTTCGATTTGCTTCTTAGTCGCATGAACCATGCCATCAGCTTGGTTACGCGCTTGAACTAGCTCTTCGAATTTAGCATCTTCGTCAGCATGTGCTTCAGCATCACGTACCATTTGCTCTACTTCTTCGTCACTTAGACCAGAGTTAGCTTTAATGGTGATGTTTTGCGCTTTACCGGTTTTCTTATCAGTTGCTGATACGTTTAAGATACCATCTGCATCGATATCAAAAGACACTTCAACTTGTGGTTGGCCACGTGGAGCAGGCTCAATACCTTCAAGGTTGAATTGACCTAAAGATTTATTGTAGCTAGCTTGCTTACGCTCACCTTGAAGTACGTGAATCGTTACTGCACTTTGGTTATCTTCAGCAGTTGAGAACGTTTGGCTCGCTTTAGTCGGGATAGTGGTGTTCTTCTCGATAAGCTTAGTCATTACGCTACCCATGGTTTCAATACCAAATGATAGTGGTGTAACGTCAAGTAACAATACATCTTTTACGTCACCAGAAAGAACACCTGCTTGAATTGCCGCGCCTACAGCTACAGCTTCATCAGGGTTAACATCTTTACGTGGCTCTTTACCGAAGAAATCAGTTACTGCAGCCTGTACCTTAGGCATACGAGTTTGACCACCAACAAGAATAACTTCGTTGATATCAGAAACTGATAAGTCAGCATCAGCTAGAGCAACTTTTAGTGGCTCTAAAGAACGTTGAATTAAGTCGTCTACTAAAGACTCTAACTTAGCACGAGTGATTTTAACCACTAAATGCTTAGGACCTGTTGCATCAGCAGTGATGTAAGGTAGGTTAACTTCAGTTTGAGTGGTGCTTGAAAGTTCAATTTTCGCTTTTTCTGCAGCTTCTTTAACACGTTGCATAGCTAGCGGGTCATTACGTAGGTCTAGACCTTGCTCTTTTTTGAACTCATCAGCTAAATAGTTGATTAGACGGTTATCAAAATCTTCACCACCTAAGTGAGTGTCACCGTTAGTTGCAAGTACTTCGAAAGTTTGGTCGCCATCGTTACTATCGATTTCAATGATAGAGATATCGAAAGTACCGCCACCTAAATCGTATACAGCAACAACATTGTCGCCTTGCTTCTTATCGATACCGTAAGCTAATGCAGCAGCAGTTGGTTCGTTGATGATACGTTTAACATCAAGACCAGCAATACGACCAGCATCTTTCGTTGCTTGACGTTGTGAATCGTTAAAGTATGCAGGAACAGTAATAACTGCTTCTGTTACTTCTTCACCTAAGAAGTCTTCTGCAGTCTTTTTCATCTTTTTCAAGATTTCAGCAGAAACTTGTGGTGGTGCCATTTTCTTACCGTGAGCTTCAACCCATGCATCACCATTGTCTGTACCAATGATTTTGAACGGCATGATGTCAACATCACGTTGAACTTCGTCATCTTTAAAACGACGACCGATTAAACGCTTAATCGCGAAGAAAGTGTTAGTTGGGTTGGTAACAGCTTGACGTTTAGCTGGTGAACCCACCAATGTTTCATCTTCAGTGTATGCGATGATTGATGATGTAGTACGTTCGCCTTCTGCGTTCTCAATTACGCGAGCTTTGTCGCCATCAAGGACAGCAACACAAGAGTTCGTTGTGCCTAAGTCAATACCAATAATTTTGCCCATGAGGATCTCCGAAATATAAATTTTAGTGTTTCTAAATTTGCTTATGGTTGTTGATATGGGGTCAGGATTTGTAATTTCAAGTCCTAATTTTTTAACCTCTCATATCAGCCTTACTGCATATATTGGGACAGCGAGCTAAATTACAAGGGCGAGATCGTAAATTTTATTAAAAATATCTTAAGCAATGAGAAAATAAGTAGTGCATCCACTTTGTATATTGCATACAATCTCGGAAATTATTTAGCCTACGTTTTATTTTCAATTAGGAAAGACAGTGTCGAATACTTCTCTAGCTTATATTTATGGCCTATTGGCCGTATTGTTATGGTCAACTGTCGCGACAGCTTTTAAAATAGCGTTGGGTTATTTCACCCCATTACAGTTAGTTTTTGTTGCCGTCATCACCTCTATTTTCGCCTTAGGTATCATTGTTATCGCCCAAGGTAAATTTGGCTTAATCGCTAAGCAATTTATCAAACGCCCTCTCTTTTATTTATTCACTGGCCTATTGAATCCGTTTTTATACTATTACGTATTGTTTGAAGCTTATGATTTATTGCCCGCTCAACAAGCCTTATCCCTGAACTACACATGGGCTATTTTATTACCCATTTTAGCCGTACCTTTACTTGGCCATAAATTAACTAAAATAGATGTACTTGCAGCGATTATTGCGTACAGCGGGGTTTACGTTATTGCTAGCGGCGGGAACCTCACCAGTTTTAATTTTGACAGCCCTACAGGTATCGCATTTGTGTTAAGTAGTACTGTTATTTGGTGCTTTTACTGGGTGATTAATACGAAAGATGACGGCGATGCGATTGTTAGTTTATTACTGAGTTTTTTAATCGGCTTGCCTTTTGTTACAGCCGCAATGATGCTGCACCAACCCATTGAAGCGATCAGTTGGTCAGCGCTCGTGGCTGGGATGTATGTTGGCTTATTTGAAATGGGTTTAACATTCGTGCTTTGGTTAATGGCACTTAAAACCACTGATAAGACTTCCAATATCACCACGCTGGTTTTCCTCACCCCAGTATTATCTGTTGGGTTAATATCTGTCATATTAAAAGAGCATATAACTGTGAGCACTTATATTGGCTTGTGCTTTATATTATCTGGCTTAATGCTACAAAAAATATTGCCAAAACTGCTGCCTAAATTGAATCGTTTCTCAAAAGTAAAATATGCCAGTTAGCTGCTAATATATTGCACTATCATGCATATACTCAATAAGCTGGTTGTCAGGCAGCAGATTAATTGTTATTAATATGTTACAAGTAAAAAGAAAGCAATGGAGATATTGGCAATGGGAATGCCGCGTTGGAACTTTAGTGATGCCGTCGAAACCAGAATACGTATTACCTGTCTATTGATAACGGTAGGGATTATGGTTTATGAATATTTCAACGGTGACAGTTCAACACAATACCCAGCCATGTATATTTGCGTTTTCATTTTTCCAGCGGTCTATTTTACTAACCGCATTCAAACCAAATACTTCCCATTTATGAAGGAATATGTCCAAGCGACAAGGATTGCTGCAATAATAATGACACTCAGTAGTTTTGCCGTTTGGTGCTATGCCACGTATTTACGTTTATCAATTCCACCTATCCCAAGTCATCTCATTTTTACTCAATAACAGCTAACCTGATACAACATCCCTAATGGCTTGTAGTAAAGCTTACTAATTGGCAGATGGCAGAAAGCAAAAAAGCACCGAAGTGCTTTTTAACTATCAATCACAAACGTTAAGTAAAAAAGAAGCAGACTAACTATCCACGTGCAGTGTAGTCACCTGTTGCTAACCATTTGTATGTGGTTAACGCATCAAGTGCCATTGGTCCACGAGCATGTAACTTCTGCGTACTAACAGCAACTTCAGCGCCTAGTCCAAATTGCGAGCCATCAGTAAAGCGTGTACTTGCATTCACATACACCGCAGCTGAATCGACTTGATTCATAAAATGACAAGTGGCATTAATATCGTCAGATAAAATCGCTTCAGAGTGTCCGCTAGAATGCTGGCGGATATGTTCGATAGCCTGATCAATGTCAGTAACCACTTTTACACCTAAGGTCAGTGATAACCACTCTGTTGAGTAACTCTCATCAGTAGCTGAATGGATTTCAAAAGCTTGAGTATCCACTAAGGTTTTGGTTTTATCACAAGTATAAAAACTGACACCTAATGCTGACATTTGCTTGAATAAGATTGGCAAAAATTCAGCAGCAACATCTTCATGTATCAGTAAAGTATCTAACGCATTACATACTGTTGGGCGCTGAACTTTTGCGTTAATAATCACTTCTGCACTGCGGCTCAGGTCGGCCATTTTATCTAGGTATAAATGACAAATACCAATACCACCTAAGATCACCGGGATACTGGCTTTTTCAGCACATAAACGCTGCAGCGTTTGCCCACCACGCGGGATAATCATATCGACGTATTGATCTAAGGTTAATAAACCAGTTACCAAATCTCTGTCGGTTGAGTTAATAAGTTGAACCGCATTCTCAGGTAAGCCTTGCAAGGTTAATGCTTTACGAATGACGTCGCTTAATACCTGGTTTGAAGTTAGTGTTTCTTTACCGCCACGCAAAATAACTGCATTACCCGTTTTTAATGCAAGTACTGCGATATCAACTGTCACGTTTGGTCTTGCTTCGTAAATCACTCCCACAACACCTAGTGGCACGCGACGTTGAGTTAAGCGTAAACCGTTATCTAACAGCTGACTGCTTGATTCACTTCCAACGGGATCGGCAAGATTAATCACATTATCAATATCTGCAATTATGCCGCTTAATCTATCGTTATCTAATAACAAGCGGTCAATCATGGCATCTGTTAAACCATTTTCTCTAGCCGCTGCGACATCTTTAGCATTGGCAGTAAGAATAGCTTCGCTGTTAAGTGATAACTGCTCACTAATACAATGTAATAATTCAGATTTCTTTTGACTAGATAAATTCGCTAGGGCAAAACTTGCCGCTTTCGCTTGCTTGCCTAATGTGTGTAAATATTCTTTATGAGGCATGTTTGCTTCCTTTAAATTGTTCGCAGTCTAATAGAACCATATCGTTTCGATGTACTATAGAAGCGCCATAGTCGTAACCAATTAATTCTTCAATTTGGTTAGAATGTTTGCCGGCAATAAGCTTCAGCGCACGTGAACAGTAACGGCTTAAGCCTTTAGCTATTTCATTGCCAGATTGATCGGTCAATAACACAATCGCACCACGCTCGAATTCGCCTTCAACACTGACTATACCTTTCGGTAATAAGCTGCTGCCAGTTTCAACCACCGCATGACATGCACCATCATCAAGTTTAAATCGCCCTTCTGTTGCAGGTCCTACCAAAATCCATTGTTTACGGTAACTTAGTGGGTTTTTAATCGCACTAAAATGAGTGCCAATTGCTTCTTTTTTAGCAATTTTAGTCAGGACTTCTGGATGATGGCCTGAAGCAATTACAACCTCAACACCAGCTCTTTTAGCGATGTTTGCGGCTTCTAATTTAGTCGCCATGCCACCAGTGCCAAGCCCAGATACAGCGCCGCCAGCTAACTGACGTAAGTTGTCGTCAATGGTGGCTACGGTAGTGATTAATTTGGCATTGGGGTTTGATCTCGGATCTGCATCGAACAAACCTTTTTGATCCGTCAGTAGCACTAACAGATCGGCTTCGCATAGCAATGCAGCTCTGGCAGATAAATTATCATTATCCCCCACTTTGATCTCACTAGTCGCAACCGCATCATTTTCATTAATGATTGGAATGATGTTGTTTTCTAACAAGACGTTAATCGTATCGCCTGCATTCATGTATCTTTCAAGATCATGTAAATCAGCGCCAGTAAGCAACAGTTGACCGACATGCAAACCATAAATGCTAAACACTTCACTCCAAGCAAGAATTAACTGACTTTGGCCTACTGCTGCAAGAAGTTGTTTGTTGGGTATGTCATCGGGGAGTTCGGGGTATTGGAGGTGCTCTCGTCCTGCAGCTATTGCGCCTGATGTGCAAAGCACAACTTCAACGCCTGAACGCACTAACGCTGATATTTGTCGTGCTAATTCAACCATGTGCGCTTTATCAAGCTTATTACTGCCTGATGTCAGCACACTGGTGCCTAATTTTACTACTACCCGCTGGTAAGACATTGGTACCTTTCCAAACAAAACAATTTTAGTGGAAGATTTTTATACCTAATTAGACTAAAGAATAATAGCAATGCTTAACTATGTTAAAAGAAATTCATGACATAGATTATGATCCTGCATAAAAAAGGGCTATGCAATGCATAACCCTTAACAAAAAATCAATAAACCGATTTATTTTAGCTAACAAGATATATTTAATGAAGCCTGTAAAAACAATAGCTGAGGATTAAAATCCAAAGCAAACGAGTAAAATCAACGCAAAAAGTTAACTTAAACCCAACATCTCAACGATTTAACCATATATAAATTTAACTAAGAATAAGACCGCAATAAATACAATGCCTAGATTCAAATCTTTAAAGCGACCAGTCAATACTTTAATGACAGCGTAAGAGATAAATCCAAAGCCAATTGCGTTAGCAATAGAAAAAGTCAGTGGCATCAGTAAACAAACAATCACCACAGGCGCAGCTTCAGTGAGGTCTTCCCATTCAACATTCACCAAACCAGACATCATCAAAATAGCCACATAAAATAATGCACCGCTTGTTGCATACGCAGGCACCATACCCGCGAGTGGCGCAAAGAATAATGCAAGGATAAATAAAATACCGACCACAACCGCTGTTAATCCAGTTCTGCCACCAGCGCTCACACCCGCAGTACTTTCAATATAACTGGTTGTTGTAGAGGTACCTAAGCTCGCACCTGCAATAGTTGCCAAACTATCAGCACTTAATGCACGCTTCACTCTCGGTAAACGGCCTTGTTCATCTAAGAAACCACCGCGCTGAGCCACTGCAACTAATGTCCCTGAAGTATCAAAGAGATCGACAAATAAGAAAGCAAATATCACTGAAATCATGCTGATTTCTAATACGCTAGATAAGTCCATTTTCATGAAAGTGGGCGCAATAGATGGCGGCATTGATACAATGCCATTATAACTAACGTCGCCAAACGCTAACCCCAGCGCTGTGACGATAAAAATACTTAAAATTACTGAAGCTTTTAACCCTCGCTGAACCATAGCAATAATTAAAAAGAAACCGAGTGCAGCCATCACAGCTGGAAATGCCGTAATGTCGCCCATGGTCACTAAGGTTGCAGGACTTGCGACAACAATGCCTGCAGCCTTAAGGCCAATAAAGGCAAGGAATAAACCAATACCAGCAGCAATACCCAAACGTAAACTCATCGGAATACTATTGACAATCCACTCTCTAATTTTCACTAAAGACAGAATAAGGAAACAAATACCCGACATGAATACCGCGCCTAATGCCGTTTCCCAGCTATAGCCCATTTCACCAACAACGGTGTAAGTGAAAAAAGCATTTAATCCCATTCCAGGTGCCAACGCGATTGGATAGTTGGCAACAAAGCCCATCACTAAACAACCTACTGCAGCCGCTAAACATGTCGCCACAAAAACAGCGCCTTGATCCATGCCCGCATCCGCCAACATCATCGGATTAACAAAAATGATATAGGCCATGGTTAAAAAGGTCGTGATACCTGCAACCACTTCTTGTTTTATATTTGATTGATTCTCTTTGAGTTTGAACAGTTTCTCTAACATGAAACTTTAATCCTTGAAAAAGGGAATGGAACGGCTGTTGTCACGCCTTACTTGATCAACTCACTATGATAAGGAACTGATACAGGTGACATTTTAGTGACAAGGATTATAGGTATTTATAAGGAGCTTAACCATATTCACAATATAAACACTCATATTCGCTAGCAAGACAATTTAATAAACTGATTACTGAGGGAAACGTGAAATACAGGTAAAAAAAAGCCTACTCAATGAGTAGGCTGACAAGTTTAATCGTTTTCCGGTATGGGGATAGGAAAACTGAATCACCATTAAGTGATAAAACTTCAAAATAAACTAGCAATAGAGAACTAGCTTATTGTTGTCTAAGATCGCCGTGAGGCGACAGAAAAAAGGGTTGATACGGGTAAAGCTTCAATCAAGGATGGGTTAGCCCTTGAATGTCATGGCATATAAACCACCTGATAAAGCATCTGAACTTAACCAAGTGTTTTGCCAATAAATATATTGATTGCCTGTATAAGACATAGTACATACTCCAAATAAAGTTGTTTAAAACCTAGTCTTGCTGGGCTCGGTTCCTTGGAACTTACTTTTCTCAATCCATTGAGACAACTTACTTACTCGATTCCTTGGAGACTTTATCCTTCCTGGATGAACTAGAATTGAAAAGCACCGTGCTCTTCAACGAGATAAATAATACCAAAATGTAATTTTGGTATTATT